>JBDRGV010000026.1:0-15141 GCA_043817405.1 archaeon
AGCTCACGCTAAACTGAAACAAAGAATGCGTGCGCCGGTATTCGTCGCGCGCAACTTTATAATCAAAAATGTTAGAAAAACTTTATGGAGGAACAGGAAACACTTGTGCTAAAGCACAAGGTATCCTAAAAATGTAATGAACTCTCAAAAACTAGTAAATTATCTAAAAAAAGGATCCGAACAAGAAAAATGGTTTGCTGCAGAGATAATAGGTGCAGAAAAAAATCATAAATATTACGAGATATTGGTAGATAGCATAAATGACTATGCGGTAGATGAGGTTGTAGTTTGGTGTTTAGGTAAGATGAGAAAACAAAAATCTATTTCTTTTCTTATAAATAAACTTGAAAAGACAAAAGACACATATGTCATCCACAGAACAGTTGAAGCGCTGACAGATATAGGGGATTCCGCAGTTCCTGAACTCATAAAATTTCTATCTAACTCAAAAAACGATGAAGCAAGATGGCGTGTTGCAAAAACTCTTGGAGAAAAAAAGTATGTCAAAGCATTCGATATTCTTTGGAAATGTGTAAATGACAAAAATAAGTTCGTAAGATGGAGAGCTATATGGGCTATTAAGTCCTTAGGGGGAAAAATAATTCCTGCACTCATTGAGAAGTATGATAATTCCAATGAATATTTAAGATGGAGAATTCTCTGGGTTTTAGGCCAAATAGGAACCGAATCAATCCTGAAAACAATAAAAGAAATAGAACATAAAGAAAATTCGGAATTCGTGAAGTGGCAGGCTCGACAAAGTATAAATCAAATAAGAAAAATACGAGACAATTGAGAATGTGCGGTATCTGTGGAATATATAACTATAGCGATAAACAAGCTGTAAAGAAAATGGCCAAAAAGATTTCTCATAGAGGTCCTGATAGTAACGGTTTTTATGTTGATGAAAAAATATCATTAGGATTCAGAAGACTAAGCATAATTGATCTTAAATCAGGAAATCAACCGATTTTTAATGAAGATAAAAACGCATGTATAATATTTAATGGCGAGATATATAACTACAAAGAATTGAGAAAATTTCTTGAAAAGAAAAAACATCGATTCTATACAAATTCAGATACAGAGACTATCATTCACTCATATGAAGAATTTGGAGAGAAGTGTGTAAACTATCTTGAAGGAATGTTTGCTTTTGCTATATGGGATATGAATAAGAAACAACTTTTCATAGCAAGAGATCGTGTAGGCATAAAACCATTGTATTATACTATAAATCAAGAAAGAGTTATATTTGCATCAGAAATCAAAGCAATTTTTCAAATTGAAGATGTTCCTAGAAAAATTGACATTCAATCACTTAATGAAATGAGCATTTTTGGACATACAATTGGGAATTCTACCATGTTTAAAGATATCAAAGAATTAAAACCCGGACATCTCATGACTATTAATTCGAAAGGTATAAAAATTAAAAAATATTGGGATATCAAATCAAATCCAAAAATTATTAGCGAGAAAAATACTTTAATAAAAGTTAAAAAATTATTCACTCAAAGTGTAAAAGAACAAATGGTAAGTGATGTGCCACTAGGAGTTTTTCTATCAGGCGGAATAGATTCTAGCATCTTAACTGCAACGACAAACAAAATGTTTCAAGGAGATTTAAAAACGTTCTCTATTGCCGATAGTGAGTATAATGAAGATTTGATGAATGCACGAATGGTTGCTCAAAGTCTGAATACCAATCACCATGAATTCATCGTTGATCCTGAACAGGTAATAAAAGAAATTCCTAAATATATATACCATCTTGAAAGTCCTGATTATAAATTCATTTTTTGGTATTTGGTCGCAAAAAAAGCATCAAAATACGTTAAGACAGGATTCAGTGGTGAAGGAGCCGACGAACAATTCTGCGGATATCCTATGTATAAGGATGTTTTAAACCATAAATCTTATCTGGAAAAAAGGTACAAAATTACCAATCCTCAAAACTTTAGAAGAGAAGAATATTTTAGAAATCTAATTTATGAGCTTACGAAAAAAAATGGAATATATTCACTAATTAACTATGGATTAAAAAGTCAACTTAACCATTTACAACTTACACCTGTAGATCATAGTACGATGGGAGCAAGTATAGAAGTTAGAGTACCATACTTGAATACAAGGTTTTTAGAATTCACCTCGACAATACCTATCAATATGAAAATAAAAGGTATTGAAAAATACATTTTAAGAAAATCTTTTCGAGATTCAGGACTTCCAACAAAAATAATACAGAGGAAAAAATTATTTGGGGGTAGAGCGACATTTCAAAATAGTTTTAAACTGCTTGAGAATATAAGTCGAAATCAGAAAATAAACAACTCGTATAAAAATATTTTCAAGAATAGAAAAAGCTCAATGTTCATTTATGATATATTTGAGAAAACATTTATTGAGAACAATTGCAAGATCTGTAAGAATATACTTTAATCCTTAACATTAATTCTACTAATAAACCATTCATAAAATTTTGATAAATAATCATTTTCTGAGATGATTTCTTGATATTTCTTCCAATCTTTGTCATTCAATTCAGATAACGCACGCCCAGGATAGCTTTCATGACCATAAATATTCATGATATCTCCCCAACCTCTACAATTTCCTTTTGTAATCTTTGTAACAATAAATCCTTTTTCCCTTTCTTCAAATATTTTTATAGTTCCTTTTTCATTGACGTATGCTAATACTGATATAAATAAAGCTTTTCGGTTTTTGTTATTCTCCATTAATTTAATTATTCCTTGAACACCCATAGTCTTATGCATAAGTCCTACAAATGTTGCCGGAAAGCCATTTAATGCTTCAATATAAAAACCTCTATCCTCAACCAAAAGAGGTTTTTTCAGAATTTCAAATGCTTTCTTTGCTTTATTAATCGCCACATCACTAACTCTAAAGTCTCTACTTTCAGGAAGGTCTGTTTTAAATTGTTCTAATTCTATGTTTGCAGACTTAAGCCTCTGTCTAGCCCATTCATATTTTGATTTATTCGAAGTTACAAAATATAATTTCATGATTACCACCATTAATATAAACTAATTTTATAACATAATTACTTATTTAAATAGTTTTTTAATTTTTATAATAAAAGCTAATTTAAATCGACATATACCTTCAATAACCCCTCAACCTTTATATATTTCTCTTAATTTCTATTAAGCTCGATTAAAATGAGCATGATGAATGGAATGGAAGATAAACAGTTGGGATATATGATTTCCAAGTTTATGGGTATTAAATACACTAGTCAAATTGATTCTATAATTAGATCATCGAACCATAAACAAGTACTAATTCACATGATAAAAGATGAAAATGAGTATTGGAAAGCTTATAGTAATGGTCTGGAAGCTTTAGATTCCAATGGTAGAAATTTTAGTTACTGGTGTTCTGGTTCAAAAATTTTTATAGACTTTGATAGAAAAAGTCAGGATTGTATCACACCTTTCTCTCACGAAACATTCAAAACTAAAAATGCTGTTTTTCAGAAAACAGAATACAATGTAATGGTAATTGCTTTAATGGAACATTCAAAACTAGCAGAAAGAGCAATTGAATCTCAACCATTTGAAGAAAATGATTGTATAAAAGTCTACGATAAAATTCCAAAAGATGCATATCATTTGTTGGAAGTCAAGATAATTTCAGAAACTGAACATGAACCAAGAGACATCGCAAGGGAAGCAGAAAAAATACTTCTAGAAAATACACACATTCTTCTTAGTTATGATAAACTCCCGAACACATTCACGGTTGTGAACGGGAGAATGGAATGAAAAAATCACCTTGATACAAGGTATTTCTCTCCAAAGGATTGATAAATCGTTTCACTAAAATAATCCTTATCAATCTTTACTCTTTCCTTACCTCTAAGTAAATCAATAATATTTCCAAGAGTCTCTTTCCCATTGCATTCACTTTCAATAAAGTTTTCTCTATTATTTGTTTTGAAAAGAAGTCCTTGTTGCCGTACATAGTTATAACCTTTGTTACTGTTGCAATCACAAGAAACATAGGTAATTTTTTCTTTTGGAAATGTTCTCATCATCTCAACCATGTTTTTAACCTTACTTGTGCCAATATATGCTATTACATGATCAAGATTCAAATCTTCACTGAAATCACTCCATTTTAAGTATTCCTTACTTTCAACAATTTTATCATTAGCAGGTATGAATGTAGCAACATGAATTTCTTTACCAAAAGGAGAATTATAAACAGTACTAATATAATTCTTTGACACAATACCTATGTTATTATAACTATAAACACCTATTTTTTTGATTGAAGAATCATTAATGAGAGGTTCAATGTGTTGTTTTAGCTTGTCTTCTCTCTGAGCTTTAAGTTTTTCAAGTTTAATATTTACACTCAAATCCTTCAATTCATTCAAAAATTCCTCAAAATTATCGCCCTTATTTTCTACCATTTTATTCGCCTCCACTTTTTGTTAAAAAAATTTTTGCTCTTCAAACTTTTCATACAGTTTCTCAATTAATTGATTCTTATCAACAATAACATAATCATTATTCTCAGGAGCTTTTTTCACATCTCCTTTGAATTCAGATTCATTTATTAAATCAGAAATCTCTTCAGAAAATTCTTTCCTACCACGCTCTTCTCGTGTAGCAGTTATCATATTACCATAAGAACATTGACCACAACCACCATGATCTCCGAGCGTGCAATCAGAGCAATGTTCTTCGTAAAATTTATCATAATCATTTATTACAAGATACATATCTCGTTCAAAGTCAGGAGACTTCATTTTTTCTTTTTCTGATTTTTTGTTCATTTTGTCACCTTCTAATTTCTAACCTTCATAATATCTTCCATAATAAGGCTCGTCATCTTTGTAAAGAAGAACTAGCCTATATGCATCAGTAGCTTTCTTTTTTGCACCGGCCTTTTCATAACATTCAAGAGCATCTTTATAGCTCCAAACATGTTCCATGTATAAATCACCTAATAATTCCCATGCCTTGTTTTTTTTGGTTTTAGAAGCACTTCCTTTTTCATAATAATCTATTGCTTTCCCATATTTTCCAACATCAATGGCATGATCTCCTGCCTTAACCAAAGTATCTTTTATCTTTTTTTTACCAGCACCACTAACTTTAAAAGCATACATGGCCATATCAAAAAGATTAGTTTTCACAAGTCTGTCTCCGATTTCGCTCATTTTTTGTTTATCGCCTAACTTTTCACAATAATATACTGCATCTCTGGCTCGACCTTCCCAAGTCACTGGTCCAGCTTCACCATTCAAAGTTAGTTCTATTGATTTTGTATAGAAATCTTTAAGCAATTCTTCATCTTTAAGTTCGCTATAAAAGTTTTCTGCTTTACGTAAATTTTTTCTTTCAAAACTCTTTTCCGCAAATCGAAGATAAACATCTCTAAGAAAGGTTTCATCATTTATGTCATATTCAAAACCCCCTATATACTTATAAGGGTCTGACCAAGAAACTTGATCTGAAGCTCTTTCTAATAATCTTATATGTTCTTGATTTCCCGCCTTATAATAATAATAAGATGCCATTACCAACTTTCCAACTGCATCATTCATATTCCTTTTCTTATAATCCCATGATAGATTAACATTATCAAAATAATCGTCCAAAGATTTCTCTTTATATATATCTCCCAGCACATTGTAAAATGATTCTCTTGTTTTATCTTTCATTAAAGAAACTTTTGGCTCGAGAGATCTAAGATAACCAATTTTTGAGAATGAAAATACTTCACCTTTAAGATTAATTTTATTATAAATATCTTCTTTGCTCATTCCTTTGTATTTGTTCATTTTTCTCACCTCATTTGTACACACATTTCTTTTGTATTGGTTGGTATTCTTTTGACATTTCTTTTAGTTGTTCTGCGTAGTACTTTGTTATTACTGTAAAAAATCCACATGTTGGTTCGTATGGATCAGCTATAGGATATTTTGGATGTGTTTTCAAATATCCTTCTTGTTTTTCTACCATTTTATTTACCTCGAATTTAAAAAATAAAAAAATTAAATATAATCCTTCGCAACCATTCTGATTTGCTTTCCATCTTTCAAGTCTTGTTCGTATGCGCAGTCTCTACTTATCATGTCTCTTCCTTCAGGTGTTATTCTGTAAACTTCCCATGCAAACTGCAATCCTCTGGCGACACTGTGATCTATCTGAACTTGGACAACTGCAATTGCTTCTCCATGCATATCATCTACAAATTCATCTATAACCTCTGGTTGTCTGTAAGGAACATCTCTGTACTGATCTCCTGGAATTGGATAAAATTGAGCGATTCCAGGCATGGTCGCATTTTCTCTTTTACTAAATTTCAAAATTGTATCAGTCTGTTGCTTGTATGTCTCCAAGAATTTCGCTTGATCTTCTTCACTTAGAGTTTCTCTCTCTTTTGGTGTGACTGTGTACGTTCTTTCAATTGTTCTGTCTTTACTTTCTAAAATAATAGATATGTCATTTTCATCAATTTTATCCAATTTAATTTTTTTAAAGTCCAATGACCAGTTATCTTTTGAAGGACTATATGCATCTCTATAAACAAATGAGTCTTTTTCACTGCCACCTTCTTTTACAACTTCAACATTAACACCATACTCACAACCACCACTACCACTATAATACCAGTAGTCGGTTAGCATTGCAAAAGTTTTAGATTCTAAATCAACATCAATACTTCTGAGATTGCTTTGCCTTCCAATGCTTGAAATATAAGATATTACTTCAGGCATTTTTGTTTCAATTAATTCAGGATCAAGGTCGAATTTCTCTAATTGTTTGTAGATATCTAGCTTCTTTGTAAATCTCTCAATCTCAGGTTTCAGAAGTTTTATTCTTTCAGTCAGAGCATCCTTGTCATCTAGTTTGTACTCTAAATCATATGATTTTGCAACTTCTTTGAATGCTTCATCGGCTGCGTCTTCTTTCAAACCATATTGTCTGTCTCCCATAAATTCTACAAAATCCCATAAATCAAGTTTATCAAATAGTGTTTTTCCATCTACACATCCTCCACAGGATGAAGGGGCTTTAAACCAACCAATATCACTACCACAACCACCTGTTATCAAACCTATATCAGTCAAATACTTGGCAATAACAAACTGTTCAGGTTTTGATACATCTTTTGGGATGAAATTTATTGTTTCTTGATGTCTTTTAGGCATTGGACCAATATCTGAAGAATTAGCATATTTTCTAAATTCTTCTTGAGGAAGAGAAATCCTTTTATCCATATAATCAGAGTCGATATCATAACGACTTTTTCCAAGTTCATCTAACTTTGGCACTACATATTTCTCAACCAGCATCTTTCCAATAGTTATTTGTTGATCTCTTGCACTCACATCTATATGTTTCAATCTTTCTTTTGTGCTTTCCTGTTCTTCAGTCAAATCTTCTATTATTGTTTCAATTTCTTTTGTTTTCATAAAATCACCTCCAGTTATTTTATGGACCTAGAAAAGTTTAGCTTTTCTAGATTTCATTTGTATTCCTCCTCAGCATATTTTTTTATATCAAAAGTTTCCAAATCAATCAACTTTCCTGACTCATCTGCCCAAGCCAACTCAATCTTGTCTCCACCAAGATATTTTAAATGAACATACTTGAAAGAATCTCTGCCAGAATAATCTCTTTCAATACAAACATCTCCTTTTTTCAGAGACATAGTATATTTCTCTCTGGTCAGTCTTTCAATTTCCCATGGTTTTTTCTTGTCAGCAAAATAAATTGTGATATACTCTTTGTGTTTGAATTCCCCACAAAGAGCCACCTCAATAGAAGAACCTGACTCTCCCTCTCTTATTACTGAAACAAGATAATTGTCTGTTTCTGTGTATTCTACATCTCTCGGCCAATATCCCTCGGTAAGAAATAATGCTCCCGTCATTGCATTTCTCAATGAATGCATTTTCATTGATGCACCATCAAGCTTTTCTTCTAAACTTGGTTCAGTTTTCATTTTGTTTCACCTTTTATACATTTCAACAGTTAAATAAAGTAAAATTTCATTATCAAATGGTTTTTTGAAATATTGAATATGACGTTTCAAAGCATCCATGTAAAGTAAGTCATTAGATTCTAAATACTTCTTCGCAGAGTCAAACAATTCTTTCCAAACATACTCTTTGTCTTTTTTACCATCAACTCTAACTGTTGAAGGAATCATATGTGTGCTTGGACCATGATGTTGTTCACCTTCCCTATTATAATTCATTCCTGTCACAATAAAACTGAAAGTAGCGTGTTTCAATCCTTCTTTAACAACTTCATAACCAGAATCTTTATGTTCCATTTGTAAATCAGTCATTATTAAATCATATTTTGAATCATTGTTGAAAGAATTCTGAATCATTGTTTTTGCCTCTTCAGAACTTGCAGCATAATCAGTTTCAATGCTTTCTAAACCGCCAAAATATTTCTTAGCGGCTGTTATGTTTTCTGGAGTATCATCTACAATCAACAATTTCTTTATATTGAATTTATCATCTATGGTCATTTTTCTCACCTTTTATCATATTCATAAATATCAAACACTTGCTTATGAGCTAAAGTTCCGTCTTCTTTTGCCCAAGCAAATTCGATTTTATCTTCTCCTAAATATTTCAATTGAACATAATCAAATCCTCTCATTTCAGGATGAAAATAGCTCTTTTTCAAAAGGCCAATCTGCATTTCAAAATGTCCTCCTGATGCGTCTCTAATTCTTGGAAATGTTCTTTCCTTATCCATGTAGTAAATGTGAAGGTATTTTGTTTCTCCAATGATTTCTCCTCCTGGCCATAAACCATCATAATGTGCTTGAAAAGTTTCGTTTGTAACAGTGACATAATATCTATCTGTTTCACAAGACTCCATATCATGAGCTGTGTTGCTGTAACTATATCGACCATCCTCACCATACTTCTCCATTTTGATCTTAACTTTACTTTGCAGACCTAGTATGCCCTCGACTGCCTCACCTAATTTTTCTTCCAATGATATTTCTGATTTCATTTTTTCTCACCTCTTTTATGCAAGTAATTCTTCTAATTCGCTTTCTTCTCTAGCTCTTTGATCCAAACTTTCGTATGTGCTGTAAATCTTCTTCATGAAAATCACCTCTAGTGTGAATACCAAGCGTACACGTCTTTTTCTTCAGGAAAGATGTCTCCTGTTCGTGTGTCTTTGTAACCGATGAAGGAATCGTCTTCATAAAAAGTTCTTATGATACCTTTTTTCTGAAGATCAATCATCAAGTCTTTCTTTTGTTTCTCACGCATTTCCCATTCCATTTGTGTTTCTGTCATTTCAATCACCATGTAGTTACTACTTTATAGTATATAAACATAACCCCCCCACCAAGGTGGTGTAATAGAAAATTATATAAACTCCGAGAACAAAAGAACAATATGGACCTCGGTTTGCTAGAAGAAATAGGCTTAACAAAGTCAGAGATTAAAGTGTACCAGTCACTACTAGAATTAGGAAGCTCAAGTGCAGGCCCAATAATTTCGAAAGCCAAAATCGCCAGTTCAAAAGTATATGAACTATTGGATAAATTAATGGACAAAGGTCTAGTGACCAGTTACATTGAATCCAATACAAAATTCTTCAAAGCAGTAAATCCTCAAAGACTAATGGATTATTTGCAAACAAAGAAAGAAGATTTAGAAAACAAAGAGAAACAACTACAAACATTAATGCCTGAACTAAAACAGATATTCTCAGAACACGTAGAAGAAACCGAGGTCGAAGTTTTCAAAGGATACAAGGGATTAAGCAATGTTTTCACAGAAATGATAAGTACATTAGAAAAAGGAGATGAGTTCTTAGTCGTAGGAGGAGGCGATACTCCAACAGGAAATAAACGAACAAAACTATTCTATGAAAACATACATCGAAAAAGAAGCGAAAAAGGAATAGTGCTAAGAATAATATTTAGTGAAGCAAGAAGAAAATCATGGACTGACATGGTCCTATTCCCTTATACAAATGCACGTTACTCAGGATACGGAACACCATCCACAATCAACATCTACAAAGACACAACCATTCTAATAACAATGTCACCAACGCCTGCAGCCATAAGAATAAAAAGTAAGAGCATAACAGAATCATATAAAATTTATTTTGAAAAGATGTGGAAGGACGCTAAAAAATGATCTACGAACCAAACGACGATTCATTCCTATTGCAAAAACAGATTAAAGACTATGCGAAAGGCTTTGTTCTAGACATGGGAACAGGTTCAGGAATCCAAGCAGAGGAAGCAATAAAATATGCAGATAAAGTTTTAGCAGTCGACATTAACAAAAAAGCAATCAGAAAACATGAACAAATAGAATTCAGACAAAGTAATTTGTTCTCAAACATCAAAGAAAGCTTTGATTTAATAATATTTAACCCACCATATCTGCCCAGCTGTGCAAACTGTCCAGACATAGCACTTGATGGTGGCAAAGAAGGATATGAACTCATTGAAAAGTTTCTCAAACAAGCAAAAAAGCATCTGAACAAAGACGGAATTATACTTTTACTATTCAGTTCTTTCTCTAAAAAAGAAAAGATTAATAAAATACTAGAACGTGAAAGATATTGTTACAAAGAAATAGCCAAGCAACACATACATTTCGAAGATTTGTATGTATATGAGGTAAAACAACAATGACTAAAGAATTCCTAGCAAAAGGTAAACGTGGCAATGTTTATACTTACAAGTCAACTGTCGACGGTAAAGAAGTTTGTGTTAAAGAACGTAATCCTGATTCTGACGTTGAAGATGTCATTAAAAACGAAGCAAAGTTTCTCAGAATGGTTAACGAGCATCAGATAGGCCCTAAACTTTTGAAAGCAGAAGATGACAAAGTATTCATGGAATTCGTTCACGGAGAAAGAATACTGGATTTCTTTGAAAGAGCTGAAAAAGAAGGAATTGTGAAAGTAATAAAAGACTCATTAAATCAAGCACGAACTCTGGATAAAATAGGCATTAACAAGTATGAATTAACCAATCCCTACAAACACATCATTGTTCACTACGAAAAACCCATAATGATTGATTTCGAAAGATGTAGACAAGTTGAAAATCCAAAGAACGTAACACAATTAGTACAATTCTTAACTTCCGGAAAAGTAAATAGGATTCTAAAAGGAAAAAATATAGATCTCGATACAGAAGATTTAAGAGAACTCGCCAAGAAGTACAAGAAGAAATATTCTAAAGAATTATTTGAAGAAATCCAAGAAGAAATAAAATAAAAAAAAGAAAAAAATTAAATTTATTCTTTAGCCAATGTAAATACTGACTTTAAAGCCACAATTATAGTTGCAGGTACGAATAAATACAATATTGCACCCAAGACATTTCCCAAAATAGGAATTATCTTCATAGCGTTCATTCCAAAAGAACTAACTATCACTAGCACTGTTCCAGCTACTAAAAATGCCTGTGTTTCTTTTTCAGCTATGTTCAATAATCCAATTAACAAACCTAAGATTACTAACAACCATGAAATACTGCCAGTCCATCCAAGTAAGCCGAATAACAAAGCAAGAACTGTTCCAAAGATAAACGCCCATGCGCCGAAACTTTTATTGTTTTTCTTCACCATGAAATATCACCCCTAATAGAAACTTAGAATAAATCCTATATATACTTTTCGATTAAAACAATCCACATCGTTCGTAAACAAAAGGGATTAATTCTTCAGGCTCATTAGTTACTTTAACAACAATGTCCTCCTCAGCAAGTATTTTAATAGCTTCCGGAGATTCAAAACGACCCCAAGTCGAAAGAACCATATCCACAGGTTCAATTCCTAATTCAAGAAGACGTTTACTTGCAGTGACATCTGTTGAAGTATCACAAATATAAAGAGCTTCGTTAGATTCAACACCTAATAATTTCAATGTTTTTGCAATAGTATAAGGTTTTGGTTTAATTAATGATTTTTCAACATCATCAGCAGTAACACTTACTGCAACAATATCCATTAAACCTGTTCTTTCTAACTGAGGTAAGTATTTACTTAAAGAATTACCTGAATTAATAGCAAGTCTTATATCATAATTTCTATCATGAAGAGTGTGATAAATCTCCATTAAAACAGAAACCACATCAGAAAATATTGGAACTTCAAATTTATCATTCCACATAGTATAATTCTTTTTTAAGAAATCAATGTTCTTTTCAAGATCAATGCCAAATAATGCGTAAGCACCTTTTAAACCATGACTAGCATAAGCATCATTGTATATGTCTTTGAATTTATCATCATTCTTATACTTGAATTCTTTTCCAAACAAAACTTCAACAACATATTTATTCCAGTCAAATACTCTGTCATTAGAATCAATTAGTACACCATCTAAATCACATATTAGTCCTTTCAATAATGGTTTAGTCATAAAATCCCCCAAAATAAAAAAAGATAAAAAAATTAATTAACTTTCAAAACACCAGTTACTAAACCATCACAATCGAGACATATAAATTCAAAAATGCCTACCTCATTTGCAACGAATTCTAGCCTGTTGTTGCTTACTGTATCCATAACACCATATGCTTCAAGAGAAAAAGTGTATGGTTCTGTATTTACAAAATCTAATCTTACAGTATCTCCAACATTGACTTCAATAGTATCTGGACTAAATGTTCCGTCAGTCAATCGCATTTCAAAATCCGCATAATTAGTTTCTTCACCTGTTTCAACAACAACTATTTTTTCAGTTGTTTCAGTTGTTTCATTAGTGCATGCAGTTATTAAAAGCATTATTGCTAAAATTGCTATTATCCATTTCATTCTAAATCACCTTTATGCTGGTATCTTGAAGACTGGAGGTCTGTTCACATCATTAACAAATATACTGACTTCCTGTGAAGTTTTTAATTCACCATCACTTACAGTAACTGTGATTTTATGCTCTCCTTCATCCGCATAGGTCGTTATATAACTTGTTGTGTCAAACCAGCCACTAATTGTTATTGCCAGAATATCTCCTTCTCTGTCAACGGCATCAACAGGAATGGTTATCACTTCACCTTCATCTACTTCTATATCTTCTATGAATGTAATTCTTGGAGCAGTATTTTTTAGCTCAACAACAACTACAAACTCAACTTTAGTCATACTTTTTCCATCTGAAACAATTACATGAGCATCATAGGTGCCTGCATCTCCCAATTTCGTTTGCCACTCACCATTTTCATCAAAAGGCTCAGAGTATTTGAACGTCAGCTCATCTCCATCCGGATCAAACACTTCTATGTCTAATTTAATTAAATCCTCTTCGGTTTGAATTATTTCAATTAAATTTTCGTCAGCTTCTTGTTCCAAATCAATTTGTTCATTTGAATCAACTTCATCAATTACTGGTTCTTTGACTACTTCACCAGTGGGTACCTGTGGATTACAACCACTTAAACCAAAAACAAAAAGTATCATTATTAAAAGAACAATGTGTTTATTCATCAGAATCACCTTTTACCCCTATGTTTAAAACAACTGGAGCTCTGTTAAGATCCACAATTACAATGGTTAAAGTTTTTGAAATTGCTCGTTCACCATCAGAAGCAGTAATCTTAACTTCATACTCTCCTTCATCACCAAAATCGGTTTGTTTGCTAACACTTTTCATCCAGCCATCATAACTAACTTTAACATTTTCTCCTTCAGGATCATAGATATTACATGGAAGAACAATCAATTCTGATTCCTTAAATGTTATTTCATCATCACATTCAATGACGGGCGCTTTGTTGAGAGGTTTAACTATTACAAGTACATCTTGAGATGTTGATAGTTTTCCATCAGAAACAGTTACAGTAACAACGTATTTACCCGCATCCCCTTCATCAGTCTTCCATTGTCCATTCACATTGAAAGGTTTAGAATAGGTATATTTTACTTTGTCTCCGTCAGGATCATAGGCATCAGGTTTCAACTCAATGGTATCTCCTTCTACACCTTCAATCCTTATTAAAATATCAGAAAAATCCTCTTCTGATGTCTCAGTCGTTGTATCTTCTGTTGTTGCAGTTTCGTCTGGCTCTATCTCAATAACTTCACCAGTTATCAAGCCTTCATCATTTGATTTGAAGAATTGACAACTAGTCAAAAGCATTAATGCCACTACTAATAACACTAAGAATTTTTTATTCATTTTACCACCCTCATACTCATATTATAAACTTTATATGAATCTTAGTCTAGTTCATATATAAATTTTTCCATTCTAGAGTGGATACATTATGAAATTGTCTAATTAAAATCACTCGTAAAGTTTTTAAAGGGAAGAAATGATTAAAGAAATATGCAAACAATAAAAAAAGTAGATGCGTGGACCGCAGCAAAAGTTCAAGCAGTGATGATGGTTATATTTGGATTAATCATTGGAGTATTTGTAGCAATAATTATGGGACTTACGGAACAAGTAACACTCTGGATGCTAATTGCACTTCCATTCTTATATGCAATCTTGTATGGATTTATTGGTTTTATCACAGGCGGATTAGGGGCTGCAATCTACAACGGAATCGCAAAATCAAAAATTGGTGGCATAAAGATAGAATTAGGTAAATAAATTACTGAAACTCAATCTGCTCATCAAAGTAGACTCCTTTATCTAGTCTAATGGGTCTCCAATGATCCAGAACCAGTTCTGCGTCCAACCATTTGGCGAGTTCTTCAGGATTACCAATGGTTGCACTTAAACCTATTAATTGAAGTTTTGGAAGAAGTTTTCTCATAAGAGTAATCAATATTTCCAAAGTAGGACCTCTACCTGCATCATTCAACAGATGAATCTCATCCAAAACCAGGACTTTCACACTGCTCAACCAAACAGCTCTATGTCTTAACAAAGAATCTAATTTTTCACTTGTTGTGATTATAAGATCATAACCCGCAAGGTAAGAATCTGCACTATCAATTTCTCCAGAACTAAGAGCAATCTTAAACAAATCACCATAGAGCCTCTGGAAATCCTTGAACTTTTCAGAAGCCAAAGCTCTCAAAGGAACAACATAGACTGCTTTACCCATATCATGAAAGATTGCGTTGAGAATGGCAAGTTCTGCAACCAAAGTCTTCCCAGAAGCAGTTGGAGTACAAACAAGCAAGTTCTTATC
>JBDRGV010000027.1:0-53939 GCA_043817405.1 archaeon
TTCCCCATCCTTACGGATTCATACCTGAAGTCGGATTCGGAAATCTCCGGTTCAAGGCCTACAGGCGGCTCGCCGGAGCATTTTGCAGCTAGTCGCATCCTTCTTCGGCGCCAGAGCCAAGTCATCCACCTGATAGCGTTAGCTTTTGTCTATGCACGGCATCATTGATGGTTAATCTTTGCCTACAGTCCTTATGTGGCCATAGGGACTATTTTGAATTGATGAATATGACGAAAACCGCTGGAATCCGCGGTTTTCGGGATTGAAAACTTTTGAAGTTTTCAATAATATGGACCCGGCGGGAAATTCACAGACGACACGTCGTGCAAGCACGACACGCCCAACAGGCGTGCGTCCACCAAAGGTGGACTGATGGTGCCAGCTGACATTTCAGCTGTTTTGAACCCGCGGCCCCCACCTGTCTAGTATTCAATGCAAGGGTGATGCTCTACCAGGCTGAGCTACAGGCCCATATTGAGAGTGTTGCTCTATTTTAAAAAAAAAAAGGAGGTGATCCAGCCGCAGGTTCCCCTACGGCTACCTTGTGACGACTTAACCCATCTCACTGAGCTTAGATTCGCATACATCACGAGAACGAATGCTCACCTAAACCCTGCTCGAGTGGTTTGACGGGCGGTGTGTGCAAGGAGCAGGGACGGATTCACCGGGCGATGTTGACACCCGATTACTAGGGATTCCATTGTCACGAGGATGGGTTACAAACCTCGATCTAGACTAGGATATGGTTTAGAGGATTAACTTCTCCTTTCGGAGTTGTGTCCCTTTGTCCATACCATTGTTGCGCGCGTGTTGCCCAGGGGATTCGGAGCATACAGACCTACCGTAGCCTGCACCTTCCTCTCTGTTTCCAGAGCAGTCTCCATAATGTGTTCAGACTTGACCGGAGTCAACTGTTAAAAATTATGGACACAGGTCTCGCTCGTTACCGGACTTAACCGGACACTTCACAGCACGAGCTGACGACGGCCATGCACTACCTCTTGGTCCGTCAGGTAAGCCCTTTAGACTGACCTTCATTCTACCATCGCTCCAGGTGAGATTTTCTGCGTTGAGTTAGATTAATCCGCACGCCGCACCCCTTGTAGTGATCCCCCGCCAATACCTTAAAGATTCAGTCTTGCGACCGTACTACCCATGTGGCGAGCTTAACACCTTCATTTCGACACTGCATATTCACGGAGAATACGCAACGTCTGGCTCGCAGAGTTTACAGCTAGGACTACTCGGGTAATTAGTCAAGTTTATCCCTCTGATTTTCCTGATTTTGTTCAGTAGTGTCGTTAAACGATCAAACAAAAATCTATTCAGAAGACTTGATATCTAATCCGGATCGCTCCCCTAGCTTTCGTCCCTCACTGTCGAATCCGTTCTAGTCAGACGCCTTCGCCACCGGCGGTCCTCAAGGGATTAAAGCATTTTACCGCTCCCCCTTGAATACCTCTGACTCCTCCCGGTTCCGAGCCTTAGCAGTGTTTCCTGCACGCCGCTAGATTAAGTCTAACGATTTCACAAGAAATTTACTAGGCCAGCTACGGACGCTTTAGACCAAATAATTATGGCTCCTACTTGTGGCGCTGGTGTTACCGCGGCTGCTGGCACCAGTCTTACCCACCACTTATTCGCCAAGATATTTACTCTTGGCAAAAGCCCATGTATAACATGAGCACTCGGGATTCCCCTATCACACTTACGTGCATTGTAAAGGTTTCGCGCCTGCTGCACCCCGTGGGGCTAGGACCAGTATCTCAGTGTCCTTCTCCGGGCTACCTCTCTCAAGGCCCGTACGGATCTTCGGTTTGGTGGGCCATTACCCCGCCAACAGCCTAATCCGCCGCCGTCTCATCCTTAGGCGCGAGTTTAGAAGATAAATCATTCCAGATATAATCTCTTATCAGGTGTTAACCTCAGTTTTCCGAGGGTATGCCTGACCTAAGGGTAGATTAACGACGTGTTACTGAGCATTTTGCCTCTCTTACGAGAAGACTTGCATGGCTTAGTCGAATCCCAATAGCAGCAATCTCCCGCAGGATCAACGGGAATTGGTTTCCAATTCCTGATGTCCAAAAATCAAAGATTTTTGTTACAACGAGAATTGTTTAAAACAATTCCTGATTATTCAACATGAAGTTGAACAAGCGGTAATTACTATCGTTTTTATTTGGTCGCAATTAAATTATTTCAGAATTGGCTCTATTATATAGAGCTGTGGTTGCATGTATTCCTACCAATACTTGAGCATTACATCAAGCATCTATTTTTGTGTGATACTTTCGTCATACAAACGACCTTTCGGTCTCTGACAGAATTGGAGTTGATGTGTAGGAAATCTCGATTCGGATTCCCGCATATTCACATCTTAATGATTGTGAGAATATCTAGGAAAAAAAGGCCGTTTATAAATGTTTCTATGCCTCTGAAGATTAGAAACTTCAAAAAACTTGTTTTTTGTATCTTACGGTGGAAGAAACACACTATTGAAGTTCAAACTCTGCTTTAGTTATATTATAGTGTAGAACTTTTATCCCATGATCAATTAATTGTTGATGGCTATCATCATGCTCATATACTGGTCTGAGTTCCCACCAACATTCACCTTCATGTTCAGCTTCAAAATCCTCATCAGCAGTTATTCCTAATGAAATTCCAAGAAATTCGCCACTATAATGATTTAATGTAACAACCTCTTTCACACCTTTCTTTTTCAGAATTTCAATTCTTTCATCATTATTTTCATAGTTCAATTCTCCATAATTGGATAATCCAAAAACTTCTTTTGCATTTGGCCAAGAAACTTTGTAAAAAAGCAGTTCACTTCCTTCATTATCAATGGTTGATTCTTCAAACTCATAAACAATGTATTTTCCATTCAAATCTTTTTTTAGTTTATCTTCAAGCATGAGAATAAGAAATACTGGAATTTTTAAAAATGTATAGAAAAAAAATAAAAAGAATTAATTATTTACTTTTGTAAACAAAATAGTATATTATTGCTGTGATTATACTCAAGACAATTGCTAGAACAATCCACAGAATTTTCATACCATCCGTTAGTTTTTTATTTTTAGTTACAACATCGTAAATGACCCATACTGCACAAATAAGTGCGATAAGTCCGATGAGACCGCCTCCAAATAAACCCATATTATCACCCAATAAAATGAGTTGAATAGGTTATTTATAAGTTTTATTATTGTGAAAAAAATAGAAATTATTTATCGACTACTTGTCTTTCACATATTAGATCATCTAAAGGTGCTTTAGTTGTTTTATTATAATCGGCCAATACTGAGTTAGCAATATTATAACCTTCATTCACAATATTTGGTGTGCCTGCATGATCCATAAGCATTTTAGCTGCTTCTTTCAAATCAGCTTTTGATCCGTCTAGAAAAAGTTTATATGACATCTTTTTATCTGAAGCCATGAGAAATGCTTCTACTCCAGGAAGTTTGATTCCGATTGCTTCCAAACCATATTTTAATTTTGTTATCACATCAATTGTTTTTCCCAGATCGTTTGTACCTAATGGTTTATACGATTTTGCAACGTCATATTCAATTCCTAATTTTGCCATTTTATTTTACCTTTATTAATATTTCATGAACTTTCTAGATCATCAAGTTTTTCTATGACTTCATCCACTTTTGGTTTTAGAACGCCTGTGACTTCTGCTAATCCTAATTTAAGTGTTCCTTCACCATCATAGGTGGTTGGTTCATCCATATTGTTCATTACATCTTTTACTGATTCTAGTGTACCTGAAGTGTGTTTGATTTGTACTTCCAGAGGATTTGTTTGCTTTGTATTATAAAGAGCTGAAATTGCTTTTTTTGCAGCCCCTTGACCATTATCTCGATCGTAACCCCAAGGATTTAATGTATCACCTGAAATATCAATTTTCATAACTCTTCCATAAAGATAGTCAAAATAAGGTTCACCTTCATCAACTAATAATTGTGCGTCTTCTTTAGACATTGGTTTAGGATCATAGTGCATAAATCCCATTCCTTGTGGTTTTGAAGCATTGTAAAGTACTGCCAAAACATCTGCTTTATCAAGATCTTTAATATCTATTTCTCCATCAGTCATTTTATTTCACCTATTTTTTAAGTTTATAGAGAATAAGTATTATTCACCCATATATAAATGTTTTCATTTTTACTACTATTTAGTAATTACTTTAGAAAGATTTAAATATTGACACAATATACCTGGCAACATGATTTTAGCAGACATCGTGAAAGGAGCATATGTTTCAATACTAGGAAATAGAGTTAATGTTGTAGGTATAAGTCTTATAATTGCAGACTCATGGATGCAATTTGGACCTGACGCAGTAGAATACTCACAGTTTGCCAATCATGTGATAAATACAGGAGTCATATTTTCAGGGCTAACCATATATGGTATAGAAACAAAGGCAAGTTACAAGAAAGTAAAAAAACATATTCAAGAAACAGGTTCCTTAAATAAAGAATTTCTAAAAAAAGGTCTCAATAAAAAAAATAGGATTTTCAATTATTGTCGTTCACAAGGAGTCTACTTAGCTGCGAAAGAATTTGGTTATACAAAACAATTCAAAGAAGCTAAAAAACTATATTCTAAAAGTATCATTCCTAATTTCTAAGAATCAATTAACTTATCTTCATGAGGCAATTTGTATTCACTTAGAAAAGTAAAAATTCTTCTTAAGATTGGTTTTATTTTGTCTTCGGAAAGTTTGTATGCAGAAGTATTCATGATCAATTTAACCGCTAAATCAGGTATGTGAAGATGAGTTTTCAAACCCAGTAGTCCGTTCTGAGGAGTCCAATTATCATGTCCGCCCGGTTTAGCATACTCTCGAACATTACGCGGTTCAAAATTAAAATCACCATAAGGAGTCTTGAATGATAAGAAATTAACATTTTCTTTAGATAATAATTTGTTCTCTAATTCAGAATCTTCATCATCCTTTCCAGTTAAAGTTATATGAACTGGTGTTTCATTTTTTGATGAAAAAATAACTCCAAATTCTTTATCACCCACTCCTGCAGGCGTGTAATTTTCTTTTTTTAATTCATGATAAAAACCAGCCAATTTGCCAACATAAAAAGAAGCATCTTTTTTAGGATTAACTCTCCAACCTAGAACTGCATATCCTCCTTTTTTGACTTTAGGATATCTGTCTGCAAAAAAAGCCAATTCATCATCAACAAAATAATCCCATTTTTCCATATAATCATCATCAGTTATGCATTCATTGATTCTCTGCAATGAATACTCATTAAATGTTACCTTTACTTCATCAACCATAAAAAAGAAGGAATACAAACTAGTTTTTAAAGATATGTCTTGAGAATAATCAACAAGACATGGAATCAACAGATTTAACTATTTTCTACAATGATATACAAATGCAGGAGGCAGATTATTCCAGATTATTTTAGTTCGTTCTACTCGTTTAAATTTGTTATTTAACAATTTTTTAAATCTAATTCCTGTTGGAAGAAAAAGTCCTTGAAGATATGCAAATGTAAGAAATTCTCCTCCTTCTTCAAGAGAGTCGTATGCAGAGTGTAATAATTCCTCCTGAAGTTTTTGATTAAATACAGCCCAAGGAAGACCAGATATGATACAGTCACAATTAGCTCGTTCATTTTCTAACAAATACCTGTTAATATCCTTAGCCGATGCATGATAAACAATTGCACTTGGACAATTTTTTTTAGTTTCTTTAACGAATTCGTGATTTATTTCCAAACAAAAGAAAACGCATTCATCGGATATTTTTCTAGTTATTTCATTTGTAAATACGCCAGATCCAGAACCCAGTTCCACAACACATTTTTTATTTGCTAAAGATGCCCTGTCAGTAATAAGTTCAGATAAACCCTTCGAAGAAGATGCAATGGCCCCAGTTTCCAAGGGTATTTTTAAGAATTGTTTGAAAAAATTCATGATAAATTAAATATTAACCTGTATTTTATAAATTATTCTATTGACCGGTTTTTTCTTCTAAAGAAACTTCTTGTTTTTTCTTAAACAACCCTGTGTAGACTCCAATAAGAGTGTGGAAAGATCTTGTCACAACCATTGTTCCCCAATAAGCCATTTGATTTGCAACTCCGGGTCTAAAACCTTTACCCATAAGAAAATCGTGAAAAGGAACTGCCATTACATAGAATAATCCCATTACAGGTGCGTTGGTTAAATAGAATTTACCCACATCTTTCCAGAATGCTTTTTTATTGAAAATTCCTTCTTCATTAGTAAATTCTTCTTTATTGGCGTTATAGTGGAGACCGACTAGTATTGGAAAATATGTTACCAACTCAGTGATTGCTGCAGCCGTTGCAATTACAGCATCAGGTTGTCCTTGATATGCCATAAATTCAGACATTCCGGACGCAAAACCAAAACTGATTATTGAACCAGCAACAACATTCAAATTGATATTAACTACACGATTGTTTTTGTAAATGTCAATTGCTTTCCGAACTATATTGTCAAGGGCCATTTCACATTTAGGAATAAAATGTAATATTTAAAGCTTTAGAAGAGTAGTTACTTTTAAGTAATAAAATTATAAAACTTCAAACTTAAAAGAACATTTCTTAAGAATTTAGAATCACTTATTCCGTCTCTTTCTCTTTTCTTTTTTCAATGAGTTTACAAATGCTTAGTTCCTAAATCTTCAGTAAATCTTAACAAATAACCATCAGGATCTTTAATAAGAAATTCTTTATTCCTAATAAATTGATCATCTTGCCTATACCAATTTTCTTTAGGTTCAATAAAAATAGGATATTTATTTTTTTTAAGATTATCTAAAATTGGTTGGATTTTATCAACTTCAATTTGAAAATTAATTCCCCTACCAAAAGGATGTTGTAATTCGCCTGTACTCCAATTATCATTAACTTCTTCAATCATCATCTGACTTCCTTGAAAAGAAATCATAGCGAATTTAGACTCGGTTCTTTGATATTCAATTTTGAATCCGAGCACTTCAATATAAAATTTTAAACTTTCTTCAAAATTCGACACACTTAATTCAGGAATTAATTTATTGAATTTCATAATAGTATAACAAGCTCTATTGTTAAATATTTTTCTAAAATAGAATTTCAAGAATTTAGAATCACTTATTCTGTCTCTTTATAAATATAGAAACAATTAATAATAAAAACATATTCCTTGTTTTTATGACTTCAAATAATTACTTTGTCTTTATTGAAAAAGCTTTTCATAATTTTGAATTAAAAGAATTAGCAGAGTTATTGAGTTTTCCTTATGGGAAAAAAATTTCTGAATATGGAAATAATAATGGATTACCACATATTTGGTCCGGAAGACTTTCTTCAGGAATAATTGGATTAACAAACTGTGTTGCTGGAAACAGAGGACCAAAAGAACAAAATGAAGTTTTATTAGGTGTTGGAATACAAGGATTGGACAAATTAGTTGATATAGGTTTTGTTCCTTGTGTTGTTTGTCACCCTGAAAAAAATAGATAATTTCTGGCAACCAATAAAAAACACTGTTTCTGAAAAATATGACTTAAACTCATTAGAAGATTTTCTTGATAAAGAAATAATGCCTTTCGATGCAAGACGACTTAATTGGGAAGAAATTCTACCTATGACGGGAAAAACACCGAGCAGACTTTACCTACCTATAGGTTTGAAAGAAAAAGACATTTATGCCCTTGATAGAAGATTCGCAAGCATAGGATTCACAATTCCAAAAGTAGGATATTATGATTCTAAAGCAGAAACCAGATTCACAGAATACAAAGTAGTTAATATTTAAGATTGTTTCTTATTGAAAAATGTTCAAGAATTTAGAATCACTTATTCTGTCTCTTTCTCTTTTCTTTTTTCATCTTTTTACGTTGCCACTTCCAACGCATTTGACCTTTCTTTTTCCATCGTCTGGAACTTCTTTTCATCCTTACATTGCTTCACAACTTTGTTCGTTGCTAGTTAGACCTCCATTACTTTCTGTTGGAACTATGGTCTGTTTAAAAAGTTTTGGAATATATGAAATTCCAAAATTCAAAAACAAGATTGTTTTTGTATATTGCTATCAACAACTTTATATAGTAAATAAATTAACCTTTTTTCATGAAGAATTTATTCAAGTTGCTTTCAAAGGAGGATAAGATTCTTATTTCTATTTCATGGGCTTTGAAGTTTGCTTTTCTTTTTGTACTTGTAACTTCTACAGTCAAAGGTAATATTCTTTATGCGGGACTTGCGTTACTAGTATTAATCATGTCTTTTCTTCCTTCCATGATTAAGAGGCGTTTTAACATTATTTCTCCTCCTGAATTTGAACTAATCATTGCTCTATTTCTTTACGCTTCTTTAATACTTGGTGAAATGAATAATTTCTACTTCAAATTTCCTTGGTGGGATGTAATGCTTCACGGTTTTTCAGCCATAATGATTGCACTCATTGGTTTCATGATAGTATTTTCATTGTACTACACTCATAAAGTCGTTTTTTCAGCTTTGGTTGCTTCGATTTTCGTATTCTCGTTTGCTCTGTCAATCGGCGCTTTATGGGAGATATTAGAGTTTGCCATGGACTCATTCCTCAAATTAAACATGCAAAAGAGTGGATTGATAGATACCATGTGGGATTTGATAATAGATAGCATCGGAGCCTTAATAGTAGCCATAAGTGGTTACTTCTATATGAAAGGCGGACCATCTTTTTTGATGGAACGATTTGTAAAGAAATATATAAGTATAAATCAACACAGATTCAAAAATAAAAAAGAATTGGTTTAAGGAAAAGATTATAAACATCTTTATATTTCTGTTTTTCAAGGTGATAATATGGTTGGTAAATTAGCATTGTACACAGCTATAGTAGCAGGAATTGGCTTGACAGTATTTGATCTGGTTGAATACAAGAAAGCAGAGGCAGAAATAGTGAAGCCAGCATTGGTTGTAGAGTATGATTATAATAAGAGGTTAATAGGGCATTTAGAACAAGAACCTCCTACTTTCTTATGGTATGGACAAGATGAGGAAATCCCTGTAGAAAAAATTGATCAAGCTAAAGAGCTTAGAGAAAGAAACAAAGAGATTAAATCAATCGATGGTTTTTTCGAATCCAATGACTTGTACAAAGATCAACTGAAAGAAGCTCGAGGAGAGACAAAAACATTATTTCCAGGTGTAATTCTTACAGTTGGCGGGATGTTAGGATTAGCTTACAATAGTCTGAAAGATAACAAATACGAAATAAAGCGAGAAGATCTTGAAATCAAGGACTCCCAATAGTTCTTGGTCCTAAAACAAAAAATGTTTTAGAAATAAAAAAATAATTTTATTTTTCTAATCTAAGCTATATAAGTCCCAAGTTCTTTCTTGAACTCTTCTATGACAGCTACAGGTGTTGGGTCTATCATGTATCTTAATGCTAGGAAGTATGAAACCCAGTCTCCCATGTGAATGGCTGAGAATAGCTTTGTTAAAAGAGTGTTTCCTTTTATGGCTATGTCTGTGACGCTTATGTCTTTATTTGTCAAATGTTTCTTGGTTATGTCCATTCGTTTAGACATTCTATGACCATCAATATCTGATCTCAACATTATGCAATGGAAATGCGCGTTTTGATTAAATATTCCTTGCATTTCATTGTGATTCAATTCTGAGAATTCATTGTAGAAAGCCATTACTTTGCTGTTCTCGTTCAATTGTGTTTTCCATCTATAGGCAACCGGTGCCAATACTTCTGATGCATAGATTAAAGGTATTTTGTCGACTAGTTTTTCAGATATTGTAATTCCATTATCCATGAATACTTTCTTATCCAAATTCTTAATCAGTTGTTCAACTTCTGGTTTTCTATTGCTTGTGATTCTTACTTTTTCAAGCAATCTTAGCATTGGAAAGAATGAGTATGCCAGTGCTGCTCTTGGTTGCATCCCGGTTGGTATTTTGATGACCGGTGTTCTATTGGCGATTGATAGGTGCAATAGTTTTCCACCGGAAGTTATGCTTACTATTCTGCAGGATTTTCTAAGTGCATCTTTGTATGAGGAAAGTGTTTCTTCGGTGTTTCCTGAGTAGCTGCTTATAATTACCAGTGTTTCTTTATTGGCATCTTTTGGTAGATTATATCCTCTGCTTACGGTTATTGGTGTTGGTTCATCTCTCAAGAATGATTTCATGATGTCTCCTGCGACAGCGCTTCCGCCCATTCCTGCTATGATGACTTTTTTTATGTCACCTTCTACTTCAACATCTATTTTTTGCTTGTAAGCGAGATTGATTTGACTAGCAAATCCTTGTATTACACTCTTCATATCTTCTTTATCATACTTATAATAATCATCTGGAAAAACAAGTTCTTCATCTTCCATAACATCTTCATTTTCAGCCATATTGACCACCTATAGAAAATTAATACATTTCTATTTATATAATTTGTTGAAAAGCAGAAAGATTAAGCTTGGTACATGTCATCTTTATTCATAATAAGTGGAAGCGGAACATCTATATTTATATCAATTTTTTCTGGAAGAAATGTTGATTTATAATTATTTTTCTCAGCGAGTTCATAGTATTCAAAAAGCAAATTAACCAATTCAATTTTATTTTCAAGAGTGTATTTGTCTTCTTTTGTCACTAGTTCCCTAAATGCTTTTGCATAAGGAGTTTCAACTACATGTTCAAGTCCTCTTACTAGTGCACTCTCTGCACCCTCAAGATAGAATTTACTTTTTTGCTTTTCACCCTTGTTAAAATAATGCTCAGAAAGAGCCAGATTGCACTTACTATAAAATACATAATAAGGAAGCTTCTCCTCTCTCCATGAATTAACTTTGTCCATGAGTTCTTTTAGATTCATATTTGTAAGGTAATCAGTTGGTAAATAAAAAGGTTTGGCATAATTAACATTATTGATGAGAAAATCCCAATCTCCACATCAAAGTATCTTTAGGAGTTTTCCATTCAAATCGCTTAGAAATATCATATTTCTTAAGAAAGTAAAACATTCTTTTGTTTTCAGAATTAATATCTACAACCCAATCCTTTTTGTTCAAGAGTGCGAATTCAAAACTCTGTTCTAACAAGTTTTTAGCAACGCCAGTTCCCCAATATTCAGGATTAACTAATATTTTCTTCAATTGAACATAATCCAAGCTTTCTTGCAAACCAATATTTATTTTTTCATAAATAGTTGGATTTGCTAATTGCATGATTGTAGAAGATTGATAGCCAACAACATCATCATTAACAACTGATATCATTCCTAAACAAGTTCTTTTTCTATCAGGAAAACCATTTTGTTTATATTTCTCAAAATTTAATAGTTCTCTATCTGTTTCACCGCTATATGGCGGTCCTCCAAAAAAAGTCATTTCTCTAGAAGCCAATTTCATACTTAAGTCTCTTACATCTTGACCTGAATATTTCATAATAGTAGAAAGTTTATCTTTAATAAAAATGTTTAGTACAAACAAGCAATTTTAAAAAACAAGATGATTCTCTTACTGGTATGACTAAAGTTTACATAAAGACTTATGGTTGTACTCATAATCATGCTGATTCTGAGTTTATGGCAGGTCAATTAAAGCAAGCAGACTATGAATTAGTTAATAATAAAGATGACGCAGATCTTATTATAATTAATACTTGCACTGTCAAGGATCCTTCTGAAAAAAAGTTTTTCTCAGAGCTTAAAAAAATAAAACAAAAAGTTATTGTTGCTGGTTGCATTCCTCAATCCGATAGAAAAAATCCTGTTCTTCAAAACCATTCTTTAATTGGTGTCAAGCAAATTCATAACATTGTTCAGGTTGTCAATGAAACAATGAAAGGAAACGTTGTTCATCTGTTGCAACATACAAAAGACTTGCCTTTGAATCTTCCAAGAGTTCGCAGGAATCCTTTAGTAGAAATAATTCCTATTTCTTCCGGTTGCATGGGCAACTGCAGTTTTTGCAAAACCAAACAAGCAAGAGGCGGAGTTCTTTCATTCAGCGAAGAATCAATCATCAAGCAAATAAGAGTTGGTTTGAATGAAGGTGCTAAAGAAGTTTGGTTAACTTCTGAAGATTCTGGCGCCTATGGCCTTGATATCAAAACAACTCTACCTGAACTCTTAAAAAAAATATTGGAGATTCCAAAAGACTTCAAGATAAGACTTGGTATGATAAATCCCGAGTATGTAAAGAGGTATAATGATGAGCTAATTGACATATTCAAAGATGAAAGAATGTTCAAATTCATTCACATTCCTGTGCAGTCTGGCAACAACAAGGTTTTGAAAGATATGAATAGACCCTACAATATTGAAGACTTTAAAGACTCCGTTAACAAACTAAGAAAAGGCATTCCCAGCATCACTATTTCAACGGATATAATCTGCGGTTTTCCGGAAGAGACCGATGAAGAATTCCAAGACACATTGAATCTTGTTAAGGAAATAAAGTTTCCAATAATTAATATTTCAAAGTTTTATCCGAGAGCAGGAACTAAAGCCCTTAGGTTAAAACCTTTGCCAACAAAAGTTAAGAAAGCTCGTTCTAAAGAATTAACGGATTTAAATCAAACATTGATTGATAACAAAGAATGGCTTGGTTGGAAAGGTGAAGTTATTGTTGATCAAGAAGGCAAACAGGGCACTTTCTTAGGCAGAAATGATTATTATCGATTGGTTGTTTTGAAAGAAAAAAATGTTCTTGGCAAGAAAGTTAAAGTAAGAATTGTTAAGGTTCTAAGAGATTATTTTATAGGAGAGATTGTTTAGTTTTCTTGATAAAAGGTTTTCATATCAACCATGCTTACGGCCGATAACTCACCTGTGTCTCTCATTACATTAATTATTTTTTTTGTCAAATCGTCAATCCTTATTTCAAGTTTTCTTCCAATGGTGTAAAAAACCGTTGATTCACTTCCATCCAATCCTGCCACTTTAGAAGCACCTCTTAGTCTGTATTTGCCATTAAGTGACATTAGTAAAAAATAGTTTAATCCGTCTTCTTTCAACTCTTCTTTTTTCTTAAAAAGAAGTACTTTATCTGGCTGAGAATATTTAAGATTCATTGGAAAAACATCTTTTTTGTAGTACATCAAAAGATTGTTCTCTCGAACAAAGTTTTCATTATCGCGAATACACCACTCTATTTTCAAATAATCATCCATCCAGTGAAAAAATATTTTTTATTCTTTTTATATTTTCCGAATTAACGACCCAATTAAAACATCACACCTAATCATACTTCATCATACAAATCAAAAGATTTATATATTTCGAATAATCTTTAATTTTTTATGAAATTCAGAAAAGAAGATTTTCTGAGTTCATAAAAACGAGGTTTTTTTTATGAAAGAGAGGGTAACATTAACTTTGGAGAGAGACATTCTACAACAAATAGATGGAACCATAGATGGCAGCAGAACTAAAAACAGAAGTCATGCAATAGAAATGCTATTAAGAAGAGCCATGGGAGTTGATAGACCAACCAAAGCATTCATTCTTGCGGGTGGAAAAGGAAAAAGATTAAAACTATTATCAAGAGATTTACCCAAACCATTAATGCAAATAAAAGGCAAATCAATCATCCAATATAACATTGAATTAATGAAAAAGTTTGGCATCAAAGATATCATAATCGCAGTTGGTTATAAAGCAGATAAAATAAAAGCAGTATTGGGAGATGGAAAGAAGTTTGACGTAAACATTACCTACATCGAAGAAAAAACACCCCTAGGAACCGCAGGACCACTAAGACTGGCCAAACATCTTCTAAAAGAAACATTCATAATGTGCAACGCAGACGAATTAAAAGATGTAAATATTGATGACATGTTCGCATTCCACCACACAAACAAAGGATGCTGCACAATAGCATTAACAACCGTAAAAGATCCAAGTGCATATGGAGTCGCAGTATTGAACGGCAACAAAATAGTCACATTTGTTGAAAAACCACCAAAAGGAACCGAACCATCAAAATTAATAAACGCAGGATTATACATGATGGACCCAACGGTCATCGACGTTATTCCTGAAGGATTCTCAATGCTGGAATCAGATGTATTTCCAAAACTAGCAACAAGCGAAGAACTATGCGGATTCCCGTTCAGCGGACAATGGTTCGACACAGGCACTCCAGAAAGATTCAAACAAGCAGAAGAAAACTGGAGAGGATTTCTATAAGATGGGCATATTCAAAGCATATGATGTTCGCGGAAAGTATCCTGAAGAAATAAATGAAAAACTTGCTTACAATATTGGAAGAGCAATGGTTATACTTCTACAGGCAAAGAATTTCTTAGTTTGCCAAGACGCAAGAGAAGGTTCTGACCTACTGGCAAAAGCTTTCTTAAAAGGAGTTACCGATCAAGGATCAAATACAACCTACAGTGGACTTACAACAACTCCAATGTTCTACTATTTCAAAAAAAAGAAAGGTTTTGATGCAGGCGTAATGATAACTGCAAGTCATTTACCAGCAGGTTACAATGGTTTGAAAGCCATGAAGAAAGACGGATTCATGGGATACGATTCTGGCTACAAAGAAGTTGAAGAACTCATAGTTTCTGGAAAAATAAAAAAAATCCCCTTAGCAGAAGACAAAGGAACCGTAAAAGAAGAAAGTTATGAAAATGAATACATTGATTTTGTACTAGGAAATACAACTGGAAAACTGAAGGGACTAAAAGTTGTTGTTGATAGTAGCAATGGTATGACAGGTCCGATTATAAAAAAAATACTTGACAAAGCAGGCGTAGATTATATCGGACTTAACATGAATTACAATCTGGAAAATCCTGCCCATGATTTAAACCCATTAAACGAGAGTGCTAGAAAACAAGCTGTTGAAAAAATATTGGAAACAGGAGCTCAATTAGGAGCAGTGTTTGATGCTGATGGAGACAGAGTAATATTTTTGGATGAAAAAGGAACTTATTTGAGTGGAGATTATACAACCGCAATACTTGCAAAACACTTAGCAAAACCAGGAGATGTTATAGTTCATGAAGTACTCTGTGGAAGAGCTTTTAGAGAAGCAATAGATGCCATGGGTTGCAAAAGAGTCATGTGCAGAGTTGGTCATTTATTCATAAAAGACAACATGTTAAAATACAATGCAAGACTCGGGGCTGAATTATCATCTCATTTATATTTCAGAGAAGCAGGAGGAGGAGAAAATTGTATCTTGGCATTATTTCACATGATTGGAATACTAAACAAAGAAAAAAAACCACTATCAAAAATAATGATTCCTCTTCTGGCAAAGTGGATAAAAAGCGATGAACTCAACTATGAAGTCGACTCAAACAATATAAAAGATGCAAAAATTGAAGAGATAAAAAAATCTTTTCAAGATGGAAAACAACATTATATGGACGGAGTAACCGTTGAATATGATGATTCCTGGCTAAATGTTAGAAAAAGCAATACCGAACCAGTTCTAAGACTTAGAATTGAAGCCACAACTCAAAAAAGACTTGATGAATTACAAAAAAAAGTTGAAATGATTATAAAAAAATGAATATTCAACTAGCAAAAAAAGTTGCAAAAGAATGTGTTCTTGAAGCAGGTGAACTGATAAAAAAATACAAGAATAATATAAAGAAAGTTTCTTTCAAAGATAAAAGTGACATCGTTACTGATGTTGATATTAAGTCAGAAAAGTTGATCATAGACAAAATTCAGAAAAATTTTCCAGAACACAATATATTATCTGAAGAAAGAGGATTAATCAAGAGAAATAAAAGTGAATATACTTGGATAATAGATCCAATTGATGGAACAATCAATTTTTATCATGATGCAGCCCCATTTAGAGTTGGTGTTTGTTTAACAAAAAATGATGTTCCAATAATAACTGCTTTATCCAATCCTGTAAAAAATCAGCTTTTCTTTGCAGAGAAAGGAAAAGGTGCAACTTTAAACCATAAGAAACTTTTAGTAAATGATAACTCTCATATCAAGTTTTCAGTCGTAATGACTCATCTATCATCAAAGAAATCTGCTAGAATGAAAACCATAAGTGTTTTGGACAATATTTTTTGTCACTCTCTTCACATCAGATTATATGGAAGTGGACTTGCTTCATTAAGTTACATAGCCATGGGAGAATTCGATGTGTATTTCAATGTACAAACTTCTATATGGGATATATTGCCAGGATCACTACTTGTGACTGAAGCAGGTGGAACAGTAACTGATATTGAAGGAAACCCTCTAACTTTAAAATCAACTTCTATTCTGGCTACAAATGGTAAAGTTCACAAAACAATGCTTAAACTGTTAAAATCTATTAACTAAGCTAAATAATCATATCAAAACCTTTATAAACCATTAATTAATTCTTAGGATTGAAAGAGAAACAAGAGCCAAACTCATATCGAAGAACAAATTCGGTATTCTCTAAAAAATAAAATGGTTAAATTAAAGCCACTATTACCAACACTAAAAGAAAAAAAACGTTATGTTGTTTATGAAGTGTTGTGTGAAGAAGATCTGAAAGAGGACCTATCAAAGGAAATAGTTAAAAAGGTAACCTCAATCTTAGGTGTGTTTGACTCTGCAAAAGCAGGAGTTCAAAGCATAGAATACGATAACAAACAGCACAAGGGGGTGTTGAGAGTGGCAGTGAAACAAGTTGATAAACTAAAGATGAGTTTAGCGTTAATCAATGCGCTTAATGATAAAGAATTAACCATTCGTACCATCGGTGCGAGCGGCATATTAAAGAAAGCCAGAAGTAAATATATGGCTAGCTAAGGAGGAAAAATACAATGGAAGCAATTCAACATCAAATGATGGGATATGATAGAGCAATTACAATGTTCAGCCCAGACGGAAGACTTTTACAAGTCGAGTATGCAAAGAAAACAGTCAAACTAGGAAATACAGCCATTGGAATGGTTTGTTCTGACGGAACACTACTAGTGGCAGATAAAAGAATAGTTGATAAATTAGTTGTTTTGGAAGCTATTGAAAAAATATTTCAAATAGACGATCACATCATCGCAACAGCTTCAGGAATCATATCAGACGCAAGAGTTCTGGTTGAAAACGCACAGCTAAAAGCTCAACAACACAAAGTAACATATGATTCTTCAGTGGACGTTCTAAGCATTGTTAAATCAATCTGTAACCTAAAACAAATGTGCACACAGTCAGGTGGCCTAAGACCATTCGGAGTTTCACTATTAATAGCTGGAATTGACAAAGACAAACCAGTCTTATTTGAAACAGATCCAACAGGCATCTACAACCAATATTTAGCAACCGCAATTGGTGAATGTGAAGTAGAAGTCAAAGAAATGCTTTACAAAGAATACAAAGAAACACTTACAATCGAAGAAGGATTAAAACTCTGCGTTAAAACATTGAAAAAAGTTTTGAATAACGACTTCAAAGCAGAGAGAATAGATGCATCATTTGTAAGTACAAAAAGCAAAGTAATGGAAAAAGTTTCACCAGAACTTATTAAGAAAATATTGAAATAAAAAGAGGAGAAAAATGGCAAAAGGACAACAATTATTTGATTACAAAAAAATCGATATAAACACTGCCAAGCTAAAAACGCATGGTCAAACGTTTGAAATAGTTGTGGATCCGGATCTAGCCATAAAATTCAAGCAGGGAGAAGAAGTGGATGTGAGAGAAGTATTACATGCAGAAGAAATATTTTCAGACGCAAACAAAGGACTACACGCTCCTGAATCTGAAATAAAAAAAATCTTCGGAACAACCGACTCATTACAAGTAGCAAAGAAAATACTCACAGATGGAGAAATCCAATTGACCGCAGAGTACAGAGATAAAGTAAGAGCGGAAAAAAAGAAAAGAATAATTGATATAATCTATAAAAACGGTATAGATCCTAAAACTAAACTACCACATCCAATACAAAGACTGGAAAATGCTTTTAATGAAGCAAAAATCCACATCGATGAATTAAAAAGAGCAGAAGATCAGGTTACTGAAATAGTAAAAAGATTAATGCCTGTTCTGCCAATAAGATTTGCCAGAAAAGAAATACAATTAGTCGTACCAGCAGAGCACGCAGCAAGGCTGTACGGACATGTAACAAAATTTGGTGATATAAAAAAAGAACAATGGATGAATGACGGTTCTTGGTTCGCAGTAGTAGAAATACCTGCAGGACTCCAAAACGAATTCTTCGATGAATTAAACAAAGAAACACATGGAAACATAGAAGCTAAGATTCTAGGAGAAAAATAGAATCATTAGTTAAAAATAAAATTTACAAAAGTAAAAGGTGAAAAATACAATGGGAAAACTATTAGTAAAAGATAAAGAAATCGTAACACCTGGAGAGGTAATTGCTGAAGGCATGGATTATTTACCAAGCTTCGGAACCTACAGGTTAGGCGATAAGATAATGGCAAACAGAGTGGGCCTATTATCGGTTGATGGAAAAGTCTTAAAAACTTTAAACATGGCAGGAAAATACTTGCCAAAACCTAACGACATAATCATCGGACAAGTTTTTGATATTCTGATGAGTGGCTGGAGGCTAAAAATAAACAGCGCCTATTCAGCAGTATTAATGATGCAGGAAGCATCCTTTAATTTTATTCAAAAAGGAGCAGACCTGACAAGAATATATGACTTAGATGATTATATTATGACAAAGATAACAAAAGTCTCATCACAAAAATTAATTGATGTGACAATGAAAGGACCAGGTCTAAGGAAACTTACGGATGGACGAGTAATTGAAGTAAACACTCACAAAGTTCCAAGAATAATTGGGAAACAAGGTTCAATGGTCTCAATGATAAAAGATGCCACCGGCTGCAGAATAAGCGTCGGTCAGAATGGATTAATCTGGATTCAAGGAGAACCAGAAAATGAATTGGTGGCCGTTAGAGCAATACAAAAAATTGCAGAAGAATCACACCACCCTGGTTTAACGGAAAGCATAAAAGCGTTTTTAGAAAAAAACAAGCTAAAAAATGTGCCTGTTGTAAAACACACAGAAGACAATTTTTCTGAAACAACAAGCGAAACAAAGTTTGAACCAAGAAAACAGGAAACTGTTAAAAAATTCGACAGGAAAAAGTACGACAAACCAAAAGCCAAAAACACAGGTGAATCAAAATGAGTTATAAAAAAAGACCGGACGGAAGAAAATTTAACGAAACAAGAAAAATTGAAGCCAAAGCCGGAGTAATAAAAAATGCTGACGGATCAGGATATTTCAAAATTGGAAACACATCTGCATACGCAGCAGTATATGGTCCAAGAGAACATTTTCCAAGATCACAACAGGACCCAAAACAAGGAGTTTTGAGATGCAACTATAACATGATGCCATTCTCAGGATCCGGAGAAAGAGTCAGACCAGGTCCCAGCAGAAGATCAAGAGAAATCTCAATGGTCACAACCTCTGCTTTGAAACCAGTGGTCGATTTATCAGACTATCCAAACGCAGTGGTTGATGTGTTCATCGAACTACCAGAAACAGATGCAGGAAGCAGATGTGCAGGAATCTGCGCAGCTTCAATAGCACTAGCAGATGCAGGCATAAAAATGAGAGATGTGGTTGCAGCCGTATCAACTGGAAAAGTAGATGACAAAATAGTTATAGACCTCGACTATGCAGAAGAAGCATACGAAGGCGGACATGTTGCAGACATTCCAATCGCAATGATTCCAAGCACAGGAGAAATAACTTTACTCCAAATGGACGGACACATAACAGCTAAAGAGTTGAAAGAAGCAATAAAAACAGTTAAGCAAAACTTGATTGAAATTGCTGAAATACAACGAAAAGCAATTAAAGACAGGTACAAGTGAGGTACAAAAAATGAATAAAGATATCAAAAAACACATTAACAAATCATTAAAACAAAACATCCGAATGGATGGACGAAAAAATGATGAGTTCAGAAAGATAAAAATTGAAACAGGAATAATTGCTACTGCCGAAGGATCCGCAAGAGTAACCTGTGGAGACACAGAAGTAATTGCAGGAGTGAAAATGTCTCTTGGAACTCCTTACCCTGACAAACCAAACGAAGGAGTGTTAATGACAGGAGCAGAACTACATCCAATGTCAAACCCAACATTCGAAAGTGGACCTCCAAAAGAGGGCGCAATCGAAGTTGCAAGAGTTATTGACCGTGGAATAAGAGAGTCAGGAACCATCGATACAAAAAAGCTATGCATAAAAGCAGGCGAAAAAGTGTGGATGATTTCACTTGACATTTCACCAATCAATATGGATGGAAACCTAATTGACATCGGTGCACTAGCAGGAATGGCAGCATTAAAAAATGCTTATTTCCCAGAGATGAAGGATGGAGTAGTTGATTACAAACATAAAAGTAAAAAATCACTACCAATATCTAAAACACCAATTGAAGTCACAATTTTGAAAATAGGCGAAAACTTTATAGTCGACCCTACATTCGAAGAAGAAGGAATGGCAGATGCTAGATTAACAGTAGCTGTTCTTGAAGACGACGGCCTGTGCGCAATGCAAAAGGGCGGAGACTCACCTCTAAGTGAGGCTGAAGTTTCCCTAATGGTCGATTTAGCAATTAAGAAAAGCAAAGAGCTTAGAAAGCTCCTATAGGTGATATAAATGGTTGAAATTAGCCTTGAAGAAAATGAATTCACAAAGTATGAAATCGCTAGAATGATAGGTAGTCGATCGCTCCAAATCTCAATGGGCGCTCCATTCCTCATAAAAATGCCTCCTAAACTACTCGAAGAATTGAAATTCAACCCTGTTGAAATTGCTAAACTAGAGTTCAAAGAAGGCGTTCTTCCAATAACTGTAAAAAGACTTTTACCACATGAAAGAACGTTAAGGAAGACAGAGGAACCTAAGAAATAATGTCTTTTTTATTTCTTTTTTTTAACTTATTTTTTCGAAAACATTAAATAGTTCTTAATTCTTAGAAATTAGCATGAATGTTGACGAAAGACTAAAACTCATTGAAAGTGTTGGTGAAGAAATAATCCAATCTGACGAGCTAAAAGAGTTATTACAGAAAAAGAAAAACTTTGTGGCCTATGATGGCTTTGAACCTTCTGGAACACCACACATAGCTCAAGGCATTCTACGTGCCATTAACATTAACAAGTTGACCACTGCAGGAGCAAAATTTAAGATGCTAGTGGCTGATTGGCATGGTTGGGCTAATAATAAGATGGGTGGTGACCTTGATAAAATTCAAAAAGTCGGAAAATACATGATTGAAATATGGAAAGCCTGCGGCATGGATTTAAAAAACGTTGAATTTGTATGGGCCAATGACTTGGCCAATGATTCTGAGTACTGGAAAAAAGTAATGGAAATTGCCAGACAATCCACTGTTAACAGAATAGTGAGATGCGGCCAGATTATGGGTCGGAAAGAAGGTGAAGTAATGCAGGCTTCACAAATATTGTATCCTTGCATGCAAGCAGCAGATATTTTTCATTTGAAAGCAGATGTTTGCCAGTTAGGAATGGATCAAAGAAAAGTTAATGTTCTAGCCAGAGAAGTCGGTCCAAAACTTGGCTATGGTAAACCAATAATTGTAAGTCACCACATGTTGATGGGTTTAGGTCAGCCGGTTAGTGATTCAAAAGATGCTACGGATAGAGCAATTGATATGAAGATGAGCAAGTCAAAACCCGACTCAGCGATTTTCATGACTGATTCAACAGATGATATTAAGAGAAAAATAAACAAGGCCTACTGTCCTGAAAAACAAGTTTTTGAAAACCCTGTTTTAGAATATGCAAAATACTTAGTTTTTGAAAAGTTTGACTCTTTAAAAATTGAAAGACCTGAAAAGTTCGGCGGCAACGTAGTTTTCAAGAGTTATTCTGAATTAGAAAAAGCGTTTGTCAAAGGAAACCTGCACCCAATGGACCTAAAGAACGTAGTTGCTAAAAGCATTGACGCGATGATTGAACCTGTTAGAAAACATTTTGAAATCAATGCAGCCGCTAAAAAGCTGAAGAAAGAAGTAGAAAGTTATACAATTACAAGATAATTATTTGTTTATTCTTTTACCGTTAACAACTTTTATGTCTTCGTAATATATTTTCATATCTACAGGATTGGTTGACGAAGGAACTTCGTTCCAAAAAGCAGGATTAAAAATGTAGGTCATTTCTTTTTCCATGTTTGGTTCTAAAAGATTTTTTATTTTATCAATATCCTGATTTGCATATGCAATCTTACCATTAGATCCAAGAATATAGATATTATCTTCATTATAAGAAATGCCTGCTAAGTTTATAGTATATTCTGTTGGCATTGGTTTGTCTTTTAAATCCTGTGCTAAGACAACAGTTGTTAATAGTGCTGTGATTCCAACATATTTCATTATTTTTTTAGTTAAGCTCATATTGAATTTTGGGAATAAAAATATCTTTTTAAAGGTTTAGTCGAAACATTTAAATTTCTAAAAGCATGACTCTTTCTTTGATGGCAGAGAATAAGCACAATTTAAGAGAGCAAATCCAATTCTATTTAATCGATTGTAAAACTTGGCCTGGTAAATTTGTAGATGTGTTTATAGTCATACTAAACCTGCTTATATGCTCTATATTTGTTATAGAAACGTATCATCCTGCCTCAGAGTCCATACATAGTGTCTTGTGGAAACTCGAAGTAATAACTGTCTTTTTCTTTATCATAGAGTATCTGGCAAGGCTTTATGGAGCCAGAAACAGGATAAAGCACATATTCAATATCTACAGCATTATCGACCTGATAGCCATACTTCCAACGCTATTGATATTGTTATTTCCGACAGTGGTATTCAACATTGCATTCTTCAAGATACTTAGAGTATTCAGAGTTTTGAGGATATTCAGATTCCTAAGATTCACAGCAGATCCATATTTCTTCTTCGGAAACATCACTATGCATCTGCTGAAAGTCGTGAGGTTGCTGTTGACTATCCTAATGATATTCTTCGTGTCATCAGGATTTTTCTGGGGAGTCGAACATACTATCAATCCAAATATTGAGAACTTCGGAGACGCATTTTATTTTACAGTCATAACCTTGACGACTGTCGGATTTGGCGACGTCACTCCTATGTCTGACTGGGGCCAGATAGTAACCATCCTCATGATACTGTCTGGTATCGTATTGATACCCTGGCAAGCCAGCCAGGTCATAAGGGAATGGATGCACATCTCGGCCAAGCAGAAAGCGATTACCTGCAAGAACTGTGGGCTAAAATATCACGATCCTGACGCTTCTCACTGTAAATCCTGTGGACACGTTATTTATCAGGAGTACGAGGGGAATTAATGCCCACGGCTTTTGAAGAAAAAGTTTATTCTAAGTTAAGAAAAGTTCCTAAAGGCAAGGTTACAACCTATAAAGAACTGGCTAAAGCTGTTAATAGCAAGGGTTACAGAGCTGTTGGTCAAGCAATGAACAAAAATTCCTATGCGCCCCAGGTTCCTTGTCATAGAGTTGTTGCTAGCGACGGTGGAATTGGTGGTTTTGCAACAGGAACTAAGAAAAAGATTGCGATTCTGAAAAAGGAAGGTGTTTTCGTTAAGAAAGATAAAATTGTTGACTTTGAAAAAAGGTTATTCAGATTCTAGAATTCTTTATCAACTTCTTTAAAGTATTCCTTAACTCTTCCAATTATAGAATTCAAATAGTATTTTTCTAGATTTTCTTCAAACAATGGAAGAAGCTTAGAGTTTTCTTTTATTCTATAGTTATTAGCTAGTTTTTCAACGATAAATAAATCTCTTAACCTAAGAAGTTGTCGTCTGATGTTTGAAGGAGCTATTCCTAGCAATGGCTGGTTATGTTTCTTTCTGTTTGCTATTGTCAATTCTTCAACTTCTTTGCTGCTTACTTCTTTCTTGGCTTCCAGCATCACCTGCAACACATCCACCACCACGTCTCGAGAATCCCCTGGCTGCAATAATCCTAATGAGAGACATAGTTTCCTAACAAGGTCTCGTCCTTTTAATCCAACAGGAGACTCATACTTTCTAAGAGTTACTTCTGCCAGTGGACTGTCAATCGAGACCTTTGCCATAATGTTTTTAGAATTAATTACTATATATAATTTATGTTTACAATGTTTAGTTTTAGAAATTTATTTAAACTATTTGAACTTACTAAATCAGAACAAAGATGAAAACTATTTGGAAGTGGGTTATAGGTGGACTAATTGTGGCCACGCCATTAACTTATATTATTGCTCAGGAAGACCAAAAAGAAAAGAAACCTTTAACTTATGAATTAACTGCTGATGATTATAAATATATGAATAAACAATTCAGAGAACCATTTGCAAAAAGTGCATCCTTATTATTATATTTGAATGATAAGAAATTTGAACAAGCAGAAAGTAAGCTTGAATTCACAATAGACCTTCTTGGTCAAGCTGATTATTGGAGTGAAGGATTAGAGTTTATCTTTGAAGAACCAAATATGACTTCAGAACAAATAAAAAAAATTGTTGGACAATATGCTTTAGATTATTACTATCAACATAAAGATTCTAAGTTTATAAAAAAAATTGGAGAAGGAGTTAAAGAACTTGACAATATTGATATAAAGATTGATTATAAAAATTAATTTATACAATAAAAAATTCTTTGAAATGGAGTTTAGAATTCTTATTATTTAACGTTCCAAACCCTTCTTCATTAAGATTTGACTTTCAAAAATGGTTATAAAGTTTTATCTTTAGGCTTATCACCATACAAATCCATGAAACGATTGAGGAATTGAACTATCTCAATTCTAGTTGAACATTCTTTTCCAACAAAACTACTTGGGTTTATCTCTCCAATGTTACTTTCAAAATCTTTGTCCAAATGATTTGTTATGTTGGCGGGTTTACCGAGTAGAGCTTCACTGAGTTCTTTATCCAAACTCTGAAGAATGTAATTTGAGTCATCATTGCTGAAATCATGCTTTGTGTTTTGGGCAATTATCCTATGGCTTTTTAGCGGATCAAATTCGTCTGCTATGCTTATGTATATATTGAAATCATTCCATTTATAAGATTTGGTATCTGAATTTCCAAGCTTCATTTTTTTGTAATCTTCATGATTAGCAGCTTTTCTTTTTAAATTAAAATCCTTGTATAAGAGGTCATTGGTTCTATCAATAGTTCTGTCTGGAACAGGATAGTAATCAGCAGTTTTACTTGCGATCTCAAAATCATATTTTATGAAATCCTGAATGGAAAACTCTATCCCTCCACCATTCTGAATATTCAGCCTATCTTTTGAAAGACCGTATCCGTAGCTAACATTTATGATTGAAGAATCATAGATTGTGTGTGTAAACTCCTCTCCTGAACAGATATTATCAAGAACTATGTTGTGTTTCATTTCATTTCTTTGTCTAGGAAAATCTGTTTTATACCAATCTTCAACTTTTTTTGTTGTCAGAAAAAGCTCTTTTGCTCTAATCATTTGATACTGTATTCCGCGACCAAGAAGGTCTGGCTGACTGTGCCTGTGTATTACGGTGGCGTTATGAAATGCCATTCCTTCTCCAGATCCTTCAAGTAATTCTTTTAGCAGCAGAGTTTGATCTTTCTTTGATATTCTTGACTTTCTATCTTCTAAATCAAATCCTTTGTCTTTGATTATCCATTGAGTTAAATATTTGTTAGATCTTGTATCAGTCATTTCTTATCACCATTCCAAAGGAAATAAAGTTTTACATATTAAGATTCACTCTCCAGTACTGGAAAGTTTTTTATACTAGAAAGCCTTTCTTACATCATGGATTTGTCAATACTAGAAGATTTAGGATTATCAAACGCAGAAGCAAAGGTTTACATTGCTTTACTAGAATCAGGATCTTCGAAGACAGGTAACATAATAAAAAAAGCAAAGCTTCAAAGCAGCACAGTATATTTCATTCTAGGATCATTAATAGAAAAAGGACTTGTAACATACTCTTTACAAGGAAAAGTGAAGCATTTCCAAGCAGCAAGCCCTGACAACATAATATCATTTCTAGACAATAAAAAGAAGAGATTTCAAGAAATTCTACCAGATTTAAAGCAAAAAGAAGTTTTCGGAAAGAAAAAGAACGCTGCCAAGGTCTACGAAGGAATGAAGGGAATGGAAGCTGCTTTTAATGATATTTTAGAGTCAATGAAAAAAGGCGAAGAATATTATTTTTTCCAAATCGCCAATAAAAATCTACAAGAAAAAAGAATTGCAAGGTTTTTTAGAACATATCATTTAAAGAGAAGTGAAAAAGGAATAAAGGTTAAAGGTCTGGCGATGGTTGATGCAAAAAAACCAATGGAAGCAATTTTCAAAGGTATAAAACATACAAAAATAAAATATGTTGGAGAATTCACACCCACCGGACTTGGAATCTACAAAGACAAAGTAATAACCATGGATTGGGATGAGTTGACAGCAATAGTCATGCAAAGTAAATCAATAGCTAACTCTTATAAAAAATTCTTTGAAGATAAATGGAATAAATCATAGTAATTTATTTAAACTTCAAACAATTCCTACTATCATGGGGATTGGCAAACTAGAAATAATTCTTAGTGTAATAATGGGCAGTTCTGCAGTAGCTTATGCTCAGACAACCACTGATACTGAGAAAGTTCAAGACGACCCTGCGAAAACTGAGCAAGTTGTTGAAACAAAAGTAGAAGACGCAGCAGAATCTTCCATAGTAAATTATACTCTTTCTGGAAAACTTTTTCGTATGACTGAAGAACATCTTCGAGCAATTCAGAGTAGTTATGATTTGAATAAAGAATTAAATGTGACTCTCAGAAAGTTTTTGATTGTTCATAAATATACAATTGCAAATAATGACAAAGAAGGCAATCCAATGGTTGACATGAAGGATTTATTGAGAAACAAAACTAACATATACCAACCAATTCTAGTAAACCAATTGACTAACTCCTTTTGTGATGTTGACTGTGCAGAAAGCATAATCGCATTAAATGGTTTGGCAGTTGTAGACGGAATGCCAACTAAAGAATACACTCAAGAACATCATAATTTATTAGTTGAAACTGGAACTTTGAATCACTTGAATAATAACTGGAATTTATTATTTAATATGGATGATGAAAAATATTTCTTTGATGAAATAAAAAAAGGCAGACTTTATGCAAATGAATTGGACAATTTCCTGTGGACAGATAGTCTTTACGGAATGCATATGTTGACATTAGATCCTGAAATTAGAAGGCCAGCATCTGAAGCGGTTTCAATTTATGCTAATTGGCGACATTTCAGAAATCTGCCCGAAGAAGATAAGATTTTAGATTATAATCTAATGCCAAATTATCATTTGAAGCCAAAACCTTAAATTCTTATTACATTTCTTTTAGAATTGCAGAGTAACCTATCGAAACAACTGCTGCAACTACAAATAACCAGTTTAAATTCAGAAGTATCATGGCAACTATCAGCATAATTGCTCTTCCAATCAGTAAATTTATCTCTCTAAAAGAAAAATAATCTATAGGATCTTTTAAATTCCTGGCTTTTTTATAAACATGTTTTCCAAATGAAAGGTCAATTGCAGTATAAGAAATATCATTTAAAAAGTTCACTACAAAAACTCCTATTGGCGTTAATAAAAATAGTCTGATTATCCATAAAGGGGAAAATACAACTAATCCTGCTTTCAAAGTTCTTTTGGGGTCTTCATCAGCTTTTTTACCGATATAAATAGTGGCAATCATTGTTATCACAGATGTTGCTGAAAATATTATTCCCATTAGCACAATATCTTTAAGCGCTAAGTAGACAAAAACCGGCCAAAATATCATTGAGAATATAAGCCTTGCACCATCAACTTGATAAGCAAATGCTTCTCTTTTAGGACCTGAATTTATTATTCCTTTGATAGACATTTTAGTATAGTTCGCCTTGAAGTCCTTTGAAGCAAACAATGAGAATATCGATAAAAACATTATAGCTGCAGCTGTTATGAAAAGTGTGTTAAAAGAAGCGTATTTTATTATTAGTGAACCTAAAAACGGACCTATAATACCACCTAGTATCATCAATATTTTCAAAATGGAGAGTCCACCTGCTTCTTTTGTTTTAATGGCAGATCTTGTGTATTCAAGATGATAACCAGACCAATAAACTGCTTCACTAAAACCTGCCATGAATGGAAGGATGTAAAAAGCAAAACCTGTAATCGACCAAAGATTTAGAAAATATAGATAACCAACATTTAGCAAACTTCCAAGAATCATTGTTTTCCTAACACCAATATAACAATTTAATTTGAGCATGAAAGGTATAAACACTCCTGCTGTTCCCAACATTATAAGATAAAATATTGCTATATCAAAAATTCCATAACCAGCCTGTATTAAATATACTGGAATGAACAATCCTACAAGTGCAAAAGAAATCGTTCTTAGGAAAAAAGATAAATATAACTCGTTCAATCGTTTGTTGCTAAAGACTTCTTTTAAATTTTCCATTTCAAAACCTTAAATTCTCGTCGCGTAGTAAGGACCGTACAGATTTCCAGTCATTTTTACAAAGCTCATCAGATTATATACTATATAGAGTTCTTCTCTCTTTGATGTTTTCATTAGCTCGTTTGCTTTCTTTGATAATTCTTTTTTCTTTTTTTGGAACTCGCTTGCTTTGTCTTTGTCGAATTTATAAAATAGTTTATGGAACAATGAAAAGAATTCATTTGCTTCATTATATAATTCGATTAGTTCTTTACTTAGATTAAAACCATTTTCAATCACATATGAAGATATTTTTTCATAGTAATCCGCTATTTTCTCTAAATCCCTAATAATCACATAGTAGAACTGTGTTTTTTTAGAGTCTTTGTAACCTCGTTTATTCAATACTCTCTTACAAAAATCTGTAAATTTGTCGACGCTGTTCTCCAGCGGTAGGACTACTTTTAGTTTTCCTTTATTGTTTTCTTTTATTGCTTCCAGGCTGCTTCGCCCCATTTCTTCAATAATATGGAATGTTCTTCGAAGTATATTCTCAAACTCTTCTTCTAGCTCAATTGAAATGTTTTTTATTTCAACATAATTCTGTCCTTGGTCTATTATTTCATAGCCCATTAAATCAGGTAGTTTCTCTTGTATTGCAGTAAATACACTCTGGTCGTCGTAGTTGATTCTTATTTCGTCGATTCCTGCTTGGTACAGATATGCTATGTACAGTGGGTCGTATTTTCCTAACTCTGCTGTGTTTAGAACTATTTTTTCTCTTTCTTTTAATTTCTCGGTGCTTATGACTAGGCTTTTTTCTTCTTCGTCGACAATTAGCTCATCTCCTTTTACTATGTTGTTTTTCTTAGCCCATTTACTTGGTAGTGAGACAACCAGTGTTTTTCCTGCCAGTTGTATTGCTTTTCTAATCATAGCATTATATAGAATTTAATCCTATTTAAACATTTCTATTATTATATAATTATATAGTGTTATATAAGTTATATCGAAAAAGTATATATCTTTTTATCCGGTAATACACATTGTTTTTCCGAAACACTCGAAAAAACGAAGGTGAATAAAATGGACAAAAAAGATATTGTTTTTTTAACACATTTAAGAAATAACGCACGAGAAACACTAACAATGATAAGTAAAAAAACAAGAATACCAATATCAACATTGTACGACAGACTAAAAACGCATGAAAACGACGTAATAACAAAACATACAACACTAATAGACTTCGCAAAACTAGGATTTCTATGTAAAGCAAACATAACAATAAAAGTGGACATAGAAGACAGAGACGCAGTAAAAAACTACTTAACATGTCAAAACAGCGTAAACTCATTGTTCAAAATCAACAACGGCTACGACTTTCTGATAGAAGGAGTATTCAAACATGTAAAAGAAATGGAAGACTTCATGGAACTACTGGAAAGAAAGTTCAAAGTACTAGAAAAAAACGTTTATTATATCATAGAAGACATCAAAAGAGAAAGCTTCATGTCAGAACCGATAATGATAGAGTAAAATCTAGTATGAAAAAATATGGCCTTCACGTAAATTTGGGGATCATTGGGGGTGATGCAAAACACGGTGAAGGCCAAGAAAGAAGCTTGAACCTTATTGATTTTAAAAAAAAAATTATAGTAAGGTTCTACCTTACTATTTCGATTCCTAACTCTTCAGACATTGCTTTTTGTTGAGCAACTCTCTGTTTGTTAGATATCTTTCCGAGTATCCATGGGCTGTTAACACCTGTTATGATTGTCATAACTGTCATCTTGCCTTTCATGTTTTCTGACACTCTGGCACCCCAGATGACGTTTGCGTCATCGTCCATGCTCTCTGTAACTAATTCTCCAACTCTACTGATGTCATCCAGAGTCATATCTGGTCCACCTGTTATGTGGATGATGGCTCCTGTTGCTCCTTCGTAGCTGATGTCTAATAATGGGTTGCTTAGAGCTCCTTTAACTGCTTCCTCTACCTTGTTGTTAGTGTCACTTGCTCCAACTCCGATTGCCGCAACCCCTCCATCAGTCATGATGGTTTTAACGTCAGCATAATCCAGGTTTACTAGGGATGGTATTGCTATTGTTTCTACAATTCCCTTGATCATTGTTGCGATTAGCTCGTTGGCCACCGCAAAAGCCTGTTGTACTGGCAAATTTCCTGCAATTTGTACCAGTCTATTGTTGTCAATTACAATTACTGTATCTGATTGTTGTCTTAGTTGTTGAAGTCCAAACTCTGCTTTGTCAACTCTGGCTCTTTCAATATTGAAAGGCATTGTTACTGTTCCGATTACTATTGCCCCTGCGTCTTTGGCAACACCTGCAATTATTGGTGATGCTCCGGTTCCTGTTCCGCCACCCATGCCCGCACAAACGAACACCATGTCGGATTTCTTCAAAGAATCTTTTATTTCTTGCATGCTTTCTTGCGCAGCCTCAGCACCTCTTTCTGGGAATCCACCGCAACCTAGTCCTTTGGTTACATCTCTCCCTAGAAGAAACTTTCTGTCTGCCTCTATGATATTAAGATGTTGTTGGTCTGTATTACAACCTATAATCTCTGCTCCTTGTATTCCTTTTTTGTATAGCCAGTTAACCATATTGTTACCGGCACCACCTACACCAATAACTTTTATATTGGCTTGGCCCACGTCTATCTCATCCATGCTTGGATATCCATTCTCTTGTTCAACTGCTTTTTTTACAACAAAGTCCATTTTTTTCTGCCCCCTTGTATTCGCTTTTTCTCGTTTTTTTTAATTATCCCTCCCACCTATATTCTTGAAAATACACATGAGAGTACCTAAATATTTATAAGTATATTATGGAATATACTCTCTTAGAAACAACAATTTTTTTCGCCAAAAAAACTCGTTTGTGTTCGCCAAAACACGATTTGAGTGTATCCTCGCCGATTAACCCAAGTGATATATACTTCTACGTCATCATATTTAAATATTATTGTTTTGTAAAATATACTTTAAAGTCTTTATTTCTCAAATAATATGGTTCGTCGACCTGGAAACAAACCCATATCTGACATTTTAGTAAATTGATCCGGTTCGATGGATAGATCTATTACTCTGAAATTGTAATTCTCATTTATAGTAACAACTATAGCTCTCACTTTGTCGACAGGTATATGAGTTCCTATGATTAAAACATTGGCCTTGTCCTTCTCTTCTTTGCCGTGTAGAATAATGCTTTCCACCTCATCCAATACAGCAATTTTCTCTACGAATTCATTCAAAGCAGATTTCTTATGCACAAGCAGTTCCTGCAGCATTTCATTTTCTTTGGTTTGATTTAAGAAGTAAAATTTGAATTTCTTCATCCTCTTTAGCCTTATAATATCTAGATCTTTGAGTTTATTTATTATTCTGAAGGTCGTTGCCACAGGCAGTTTTGTCTTCTTAGACACCTCTCTTATATAGAATTCTTCTTCAGGATTGTCGAAAAAAACTCTCAAAACCTTTAGAATTTTGTCGTCAAACAACCTCTCTAGTAACTCCTTTGTTTCCACTGTGACGTCTATGATATAACAAATACTATATAAAGTTTTCCATTTTTGAAACACTGTTCCATTTTTGAAACAGTGAATTCAAGCAGGAGAAAGATAAAATAACTATCAAACAACAAGTTATTGCAAGTTAGAAAATAGAGTTTCTTTTACTTTCAAGAATATTTTCTCATAGCCTTTAGAGTTAGGATGGACTCCATCACCCAGAAGTGTCTTGTAATCAGATTTAAACCAATCATCAAACATATCAATAAATAAAATATTATTATCTTTACAACAGTTCTTTATAACTTCATTGTATTGCTTTGTTCTTTCATTAAAGAAATACGTATTCTCATAGGGGTTTGTTATGTCTTCATTTACAGGTATTAAGCCTATAAACACGATTTTGTCTGTGAATTTCTTTGATTCATCTATTAATGTAAGAATGTTTTTTTTGAATTTATCAAGTGGAGTTTTGACATTATCAGGAGTATCTAGCCCTTTTGAATCATTGGTTCCTATTGCAAAAATAATAGTGAATTCATCATTAGGCCAAATTTTTTTAGTTCTCGCCTTGGCTTCAATATCAAATCTTTCTAGTAAATCTGTTGAAGATTGACCTGGAACTCCAAGATTGTAAACTACATTGTAATAATCTTTTGATTCAAAATATCGTTTTAATCTACCTGACCAACCACCATTTTCATTGTCGCCTCTACCAAAAGATGTGCTTTCTCCAAAAACCAGTATTCCTTTCATTGTTTTTTCTGATTCTCAAAATCTTCTTTTATTGCTTCCAGAACTGAGCATTCATCAGGTCTTCGATCATCTCTTACCTGTACGACTCTTGGAAACCTGAGCGCATAGCCACTTCCATAGGTTGAACTTTTCTGTATTTCTTCAAACTTTATCTCAAGCACAATTTCAGGTTTTATCCTTACTTCACGACCTTTCTCGGAAATAACAAATGGTTTTATCATTTCAGTTAACTCTCCGAAAGATAATCCCTCTTCAGCCTTTTCCTTGACACCAGTGCCCACTTTGCCAATTTCCAAGTAGTTTCCACTGTCCTCATCGAGACAAGCCAGTGAAAAGGATGTGAACCATCCACTTCGCTTTCCTTCTCCCCACTCCGCACCAACAATAACCAGATCAAGAGTATCCATTACTGGCTTGAGTTTTATCATGAAACCAACTCTAGAACCTGGCTTGTAAGGGCTATCAATGCTTTTCAACATAATACCTTCATTGCCTTTAGCAAGAGATTCATCATAGAACTTTGTGGCTTCCTCTTTATCAGAAGTTACAATTTTCCTAGAGAGAATAAGTTCAAACTTCTTTTCTTTGACAATCTTCTCCAATAAAGCTCTTCGATGCTTCAATGACTTCTTCAACAAATCCTCACCATTGTAGAATAAAACATCAAAAACATTAAGTTCAACGGGCATTTTCTTAGCCAAATCAGCAATATCATACTTCCGCCTGATTCTTTGGGATATGTGCTGGAAAACAAGGTATTTGTCTGTTTTAGAATCAAATCCAACCGCTTCACAGTCCAGGATGAAATTATCACCTTTAACAAGCTTGTTTACATAATCAGCAACTTCAGGAAATTGCTTGGTAACATTTTCAAGTCTCCTGGTAAAAATTTTAATTTCACCTTTGAATTTATGCACCTGCATTCGAAAACCATCATACTTGTATTCAATAACTGCAGGAGTGCCAACTTTCTCAAAGCCCATGTCCATGCTAGTAACCTTTTGAGCCAACATTACCTTAATCGGATTACCAGGCACCAGATTAATTTTTTCAAGCTCAGAAGCGCCTTTAATGGCTGCTAAAGCCACAGTGGTAAAATCATTGCTCTTATCCAAAGCAGATTGCACCAGCTCTATAACCTCATTGTATTTATCCCTATCAACATCAATAGCAATTTTCTCAGGATCATAATTAACTTTCAGAGGCATATAGGCCCAAACAATTGAATCCCTTAGAGTTCCATCACCAATACCAACTCTCAAATCCTCCAATACGGTTCTAACAATATATTTAGCTTCTTTTGGCTTAGCACTGGAAAGCAACTCCGCAATTAACCGTGTTTTTCTATCAACACTTCCAGAACCCTCCATGTCTGTTAATTTTTGAAGATTAGAAAATACCTTTGAAACACTCAAGCTCAAAGAGAACAATGTTGATTGAGATTTGTCTTTAATAACTTCTTCAGCCACCAATCCCAAATCCCCAACTTCCTTCCATAAACGTTCTATGTTCGTGATTCCTGCACCTGAAGCAGTGTTTATGGCTTTAAGCACGAGCTTACTAGCAACACCAATTTTTCTCTTATCCCAATCAGGAAACACACGACCCCTTAGAAGAAGCATCAAAGTTTCTATGTCTTTCTCACCAGAATTTTTTAATAATTCTGAAATATGATAAGTTTTTTCAAGTCTTTTAGACGTCGACTCTATCTTCTCATACACGTCGACCAGTTTTGAATATTTCATATTTTTTCAGAAGAAATCAATGTTTAAATAGTTTGTTATAACTATACCTATTTAAAAAATTCTTCATTTCTTTTTTTTATGGACAAGCAAATTAAAATTGATATATGGAAACCTGAGAAAATAATAAATTATGTTAGTCAAGACTTACCAACACATAATAAATTCAACAACCGTGTTATTCAATTCAAAGGATTCTCATATTTCAGTCCAGAATTAGAATATGATATACTAAATTTTGATTTGAACAATAAATATGAACAAGAAACAGATTTATCCCCTTTGGAAATCCAAACTAAACAAAATTTTCAGAAAAAAGATTATGTTAAAGCAATAGTCGCAACAAAAAATAAATCTGTCGTGGGATTTCTTTTGACACGGTGGGCGAAGTTTTACCATAATTACTGGTTTAATCAAGTAACATACATCGATGTTCATAAAGATTTTCAAAATCAAGGAATAGGAACTGAACTAATGAAAACATTGAATTCTGTCGACTTTGCCAAAAATAAGATTCTGTATATAGGGATGTTATCTGATGATGGAGAAAAATACATGCGACCTGTTATTGAAAAAGAATTAAAAGCTAAAGATTACGCATTAGTTTACGAGGATTATGTTGGTTCCATACCAACCACATTTGGAGTTTATAAAGACTGAGGCTGAATAAATTCTATTTACAATAAAGTTTATAAAGGGATTAAAATTTCGATAACCCATGGCTAAAAAAGCAATTTATGGTTCGGTCAAAAGATTCGGCTCAAGATACGGAAAAAGACTTAGAGATCGATTTGGAGCCATAGAAACTGAACAAAGAAAAAAGCATAAATGCCCTTTCTGTAATTATGAACAGGTCAGAAGGGAAGCCATTGGTATCTGGAAATGCAAAAAATGCAATGTTAAATTCACAAGTAGAGCATACACTGTTTCTAAGCCACCGGTTATCAGACTAGAGGTTGAAAAAGAATGAGCTCCTACAAATGTTTCAATTGTAATAAAAAAATATCTCTCGTTCAAATAAAAAAAAGAGTCAGATGTCTATACTGTGGTTCAAAAATAATTTTCAAAGAAAGAACTGTTAACACAAAAGTTAAAGCAAGATGAAACTACAAAATGCAATTTTGTATCAACAAAAAACTAAATTTTTTGTGACCCAAAGTCAGAGACTTTGAGGTTTCATAAATGGGGGTTATTTATGAAATACTCTGCTAAGATAATTGTGGAGGGTAACGCTGATAACATTTTAAAATTGTTTGAGCCCGAAACAAAGGTTTTCAAAAACAAAAGAGCTTTTTACTCCATCAATAAAAAAGGTAAAAACGCAGAATTCACTATTATTGCGAACGATTCAACTGCTTTAAGATCAGTAATGAATTCCATTAGCAAAACTCTAATAGTATATGAGAAGGTACAAAATGAATAAATCAGCTGAAGAAAAAATAGGCGAACTACAAACCATTGAGCAGAATTTGCAAAGATTCTTAACACAGAAACAACAATTCCAAACTCAGATTGCAGAACTCGATAACGCCACTAAAGAATTAGTTGATTCAAAAGAAGCTCACAGAATCATCGGTAACATCATGGTTCAAGTCGATAAAAAAAAGCTCCAGGGAGAGTTGAAAGAAAAAAAAGAAATGTTTGATCTGCGCTTGAAATCAGTTGAAAAACAAGAACAAAATATGCGAGAGAACGCCGATATACTGCAAAAAGAAGTTATGGAAGAACTAAGCAAAAAGAAGTGATTATAATGGAACTTGGCGAAGTAATCGACACATTGACTGAACTCTATGAGGATCCTTCTTTACCAAAAAACACTAAGAAAAAGATTGAAGAAATGATTTCTAATCTTAAAAATGATACTGATGTTTCATTGAAAATCAACAAATGTCAAGATGTATTGGAAGAAATATCAAATGACATTAACTTGCCAACTTTTATCAGAACCCAGATATGGGGTATTGCCAGTATGCTTGAAAACCTTCAATGAGATTTTTTAGTGGTTTTCTTCTTTAAAACAACATTCTTTACAAAATAGGAATTGGGCACTACAATTAAATCCTTCTTTGTGGTTTCAATATGTGTATCTAACAGGTTGATTTTAATGATTTTACCGGATATTTCACCAACCGTAATTCTAGCACCCGGTATTAAGAATTTTTTTCCTTTAATGCTAAAACCCGCTGTTAAATTGGGCAAGAAGTCTTTTGCACCAATTAGCACAGATATTCCAATTATGATAATTATTACAATTAACATCATATTCAAAATTAATGGTGCTAAACCAATGCTTTCAAGAGCCATAACTATCGCTATCAAATAAATAAAATAAGAAACAATTTTTGATACGGTTTTAGAATAGGCTGCTTTGTAACCAAGAACTTTTCCAAGATTCTTATCTAACTCAAACTCTTTCAAAAGCTTAAATATGATTTGACCGATAATTCTACCGATAATAAAACCAAAGAGCAGTATGATTACAGCAGTAACTATGTCCATTAAAAAGCCGTTATTGACAAACGAGTTACTAATGCTCACAACTGGATCTTCTATTACCATAGTATATAGAAAGAAAAGGGCTATTTAAAGCTTTAGATTAACGTAGCTTTCTCGACTACCATGGTCGCGGTCATTTCATCTTCTTCATTTATTGAAAACTTTTCAATTTTTATCTTTTTATCAAAAATTGGGCCATTCAATACCAGTGTTTCGAATTCCCCACCTTCACCAGCTACGTTTAATCCAATTTTATCTTTCAAAGCAACTAGTTTGTCAATCATTTTATTATCAACTATCTTGTTCAACCAATTCTTGTTCAGACCTTCGGCGGCGACTTTAGTCATTATAACCTCAAATCCTTCTCTGACAATCTCTCTCATCTCGGTTTCTTGATTGATATGCCACAGCGGCGAGAAAATCTTCAACGAAAGCTTGTCGCATATTTTTTCAATACGCTCTCTTTGATAGTTTGAAAAAAGTGCTCCTGTGATAATACCCTCAATTCCATACTCATCTTTGGCTTTTTTTATGGCTTTTTCCATGTCCACAAGTTCTTTTTCCTTTTCACCCTTTGTTTTCTGAATAATCAAAGGAATGCCTGTTGATTTAGATTGTAGTTTCACCAAGTCAATGGTTGGAGTGTGAAACATGTAAGAATCAAGGTTTTCACTATCAAGAGTTATCATGCAAACAACAGAGTAATTTTGCTTTTGCATGGTGTACAAAGCGTAAATACTATCTTTTCCAGAACTAACCAGGGCTCCCAGTTTCAAATTATGGGTCGGATAAAAGGTTTTCAAATACTCAGATTTTCGTTTAAAACCATTCTTTTTTTTCAGTTTCTCAATTGCTTTGTGAAAATTGCTTCCATACTGCGCAGCTTTCTTTTTCCTCATGGCAAACTCTGCTTTCAAACCAAGATTCAAAGCCACCAATCTGAGAACATGTTTTTCATGGCCTTCAAACAATTTAAACTTTTCAGGAATCTTCAAAGAGTAATCAATCAATGCTTTATCGAGCAATGGAACTCTTAACTCTGTCTGATTATACATCATAACAACATCATCTCTGTAAAGATCTCGCTCATACATCTTGAGAAGCCCAGAAACGCATTCCTTGTTGACATTGTTTGATTCTTTATGTCTTTGATAGCCTGCAAATATTTCCTCGCTACCAAGCCCTGAGAACATTACTTTAACACCATCTTTATTGGCCGCTTCACAGGCGACGTAGAAAGGAAGTGCAACCCCTACTTTAACGACATTAGAATCCTCTATTAATGGAACAATTTTTTTCAAGTATTTTTCAACATCAGCCAGTTTTATCTTCACAATCTTCAAATCAAGTTTCAGATCTTTTGCAATTCTCTTCGCATAGGTTAAATCCTGAGGTTCCGCCAGGTTCGGATCATCTAAAATCGCAGTATAACAAGTAAATTTTTGTCCTAGTTGTTTTAAAACAAGGGATAAAACAGTCGAGTCAATGCCACCTGAGAATAAAACTCCAAATTTAACATCAGGAATTCTCTTTGTAATCGCAGATTTTATTTTAATCTCTAATTCTCTAGTAATCACTTCAATGGAATCTTTGTGTTCTGGTTCTATTGAAAAAAATTTTCTATTGGTAAATCTGATTGAATCGTCCTTCAAATTATACTCCAGTATTTGCCTAGGGTTTAATTCTTGAATATTAACAACACCTATTTTCTCCAAAGCTTTCTTTTCAGATGCAAAGTAGAATCCATTGGTGTGACTGTACCATACAGGTTTCACTCCAATAATATCTCTGGCTAAGAAAAGCTTATTCTTTGATTTGAATGCAAATGCAAAAACACCATCTAATTCGTTGAGAGATTTTTCATTGACACCTTTTTTCTGCATCAGCTTGAATATAACTTCAGCGTCGTTTCGAGCTTTAAAATTATATTTCTCATTGAGTTCTTTCCAATTGTAAACTTCACAGTTCACAACCATTATTTCTTTATCAACAAAAGGTTGCTTAACATGGCCAACCATTGAATGCAAGCAATGACCAAAAGAAAAGTTTTTCTCATCATGAAAACTTTTTCCGTCTCGTCCACGGTTTTCCAATAATTTTATTCCTTCCTTTACTAATTTCAATGAATCTTCTCTTCCAAATACTCCGATTATACCACACATGAGCTTTGAGAACCGAATTCGTTTCAAAAACCTTTTGGTTTTTGGATTTGAAAAAGCGAATTTTTTTGCAAGTTACTAAAAATATAGTTAATTATTCTGAGAAATTAAACAAATCATACACTCCATGAAATTTGTTCTTTATATCTTCCTTTGATAAATCTTCAAATTCACTTGGAAACACAATCCACCTGTCAGTCCTATAAATATAGAAATCAGGCAATAGTTTTGTTTTGTTACGTTTTGGTTTAAAATAAACAGTTGCAATCTTTATATCCTTGGGCGCATTGTCACCCATATGTTCTCTGATAATCGAAATGATTTTCTTAACACTCTTACCAGTGTCAAACACATCATCAACCAACAATAATTTTGTATCTTTGTTGGTGTTCTCATATATATAACCAAGACCCCAAACCTTGACGTCTTTCTTCATTTTATCAACGCCTGCATAAGCAGAAGTCTTTATAGGCATATGATCAATCTTGTGACCATGATATTCTAAATATTGGTGAACAGATACTGCGACAGGTGCGCCACCCCTCCAAATACCAACAAGCATATCAGGAACATAGCCTGAGTCGAGAATCTTCTTTCCAAGCTTCAAACAATCTATATGAAAACCATTGAAATCTAAGAATAACTTATCTGCCATAAATAAACCTAATGGTTGTTGTTTATATTTTTTTCTAAAAAGTATTTAAACAAATTCTCCTTCCCAACAACATGAAAGCAGTAATATTTGATTTGTACGGAACTTTAATGGGTTCTTCTGAAGAGTTTCAAGTATACAAAAAACTATTCTCAAACATAGGATTGGACAAAGAAGAACAAAAAAAAGCAAAACATATTGCTTTGACTGAAAACTTCAATAGTTTAGAAGAACTCAAAAATCATTTGAGACCAAACTCCAATTACGATACACAGTATTTAGAATATGATATTCTACAGGAACTTGCTTCAGTACAATTATTCCCAGAAACAATGGACTTGTTAAAGAAATTAAAAAAATTAGGTATAAAAACAGGCGTCATCTCAAACTTGGCAACACCTTACAGAACACCTGCGGTGTTCATAGATAATTATATTGATGAATTCGTTTTTTCTTGTGATGAAGGAATAAAAAAGCCCGATCCTAAAATATATCAGATGATGCTTGACAAGTTAGGAGTTAAAGCTTCTGAAGCATTTATGGTCGGAGACAGCGTTATGAATGATTACATCACGCCTACAGAATTAGGTATTAAAAGTGAGTTATTAATTAGACCTGAAATGGACCTTAAACTTATTCTTAACAGACATTTTAAATAACAATAGAAGGTAAGAGGTTTCAATCGCATCTGTTATCCAACCTATTTAGCGAATCTCCACTCCTCGTGAACTTTCGAAGAGAATTCAGTTCATCCTTTCCTGGTTATGAGCTTGATACCTGTTAAGCTTTTCCAAGGTCATCTCTTTTTCCTTGATTAGTTCTTATCAGCACTGCAACATCCATAAACGTTGCGCTCTCCGTTGCAAGCAACTTCGAAATTCTCAAAACCTTTATCAGGCAAGTTTTGATTCAAGCTGAAAATCTTTTGCGATTTCCACCCCCCATAAAGAACTAGGGCAAACAAACTATAAAAATGTTTCTAAAAACTGAAAAGTGATTAACTTTAATAAGTTAAAGTTATTCCTGAAAGCATGAGTGGTTTGTTTGAGGTAATAAAAAATACTGAGAAAATAGAGCTTCATCGACATATGGATGGCTCAATGACTCCTGAAGAAATTCTAACAACCGCAAACAAAAACAACATAGAATTAAAACATCCATCTTCAAAAGAAGATTTAGACACCGTCGACAAAATAGTTTCTATGTGGAATGATTGGAAAAATATAACTATTATTGATAAATTCGCAATTGCCAACAGCGTCTTGCAATCCCCTGATGAGCTCTATAATTTTGGTTATAATGAAGCTAAGAAAATTGCTGCAGCAAACATTGTTTATTGTGAAACAAGATTTGCTCCGCAAAACCACACTTCAAAAGATTTAAGCTACAAAAAAATAATTAAGAACGTCATCGCAGGGTTAAATGATGGTGCCAAAGAAACAAATTCAGTTGTTAAATTAATAATCTCAATAAACAGGGAAAGCGAAATCAAAGAAATGAAAAAAGTCATTAGGGCTGCTTCCAAATATAAAAAACAAGGAGTCGTTGGTATTGATTTTGCGTTTTATGAGAAAGCAAATGATGTTCGAAGACTTTACAGAGCAGCAGTATTAACACATAAAAAACACATTCCAATGACCATGCATGCAGGTGAAATGGTTGAAAACGAGAATAAGAGCATAAATAATGTCGGTAACTCTGTAAATTTAGGAGTTTATGGACTAGCTCATGCAATTCATCTTTGGAAGGATAAGAGTTTGTATAAAATCATGATTTCTAATCGAATAAGATTAGAATCCCAACCACGTGCAAACATTGCTCTTGGATTAATTAATGGCTATGAAGATTTGCATTTAGATCAGATGATAAATGATGGTCTTGCTGTAACTCTCAACTCCGACGATCCGACCATGTGGGAACGAGGCAGTTTATCGGAAGTTTTCTACGACTTTTTAGAAGCGTATAAAGACGTTGAATTACTGAAAAAGATGCAGCTCAATGCTATAAATTATTCTTTTGGACTTTCTAAAGATGAAAAGAAAGGGTTCATTGAAAGAATTGAAAGTCAAGAATTATACAAAGGAATTTAGAAAATGGAACAATATTGGATGCCAAAAGAACTTGACTTTAAACATCTAAGAATGTGCATTGATAATTTTGAAGCAGATCAATTGTTTATAAGATTAATGGGTTCATATGGCGGAACTATTAAAGTTAATGAAAAATTAGAAGGTCGAGTGTTGGATTTTAAAAAAAATGATTTGGGACTTTATATCCTAATTGACAATAAAGAAATGTTTCATTTTCCGTTAAAAGATGGTTATTATAAAGGTTTTTCTTTAGCCTATGAACGCTTTGATGAAAAAGAAAGGCCTATAATATTAATATCTGAAAAAAATCCTTATGATTCTGAACTTCCTGAACCAAAAAATTCGTTTTTAAGGCAAGTTTTTGACAATCATCTTTTTGAATTATACTTCAAAGGCAGAATTGACATTAAATTCCATTCTTGGTGGAATAAACCACATTCAAAATATTGGGAAATAGATTTGAACAGAAAAAAACCTTAGAAATCGTACTTAACAACAAAGCATTCTCTGTAGGTTTTGACTTTTGCGACTTTTGAAAGCTTTGCCTTAACGGTTTCTTCGCTCATCACTGGTTCGAGTTTATCATCGTATGATAGACTTAGAAATTCTATATTGTCAAATGTTTGCGCGTTTCGTAGTTTTGAAAAAATATAGTTATCGGATAAATTCTTTGCACTATTCAAATAGCCCTTGTCCATCAATATTTTTGCTTCGTCATCGGCTATAGGCATTTTCTTAAAAACTTTTTTTATAACTCTCAAACCATCACTGCCTAATTCTTTCATGTCAGGAATTTTCTTCGTAATATATTTCTCTTTATCGACTATAACTTCTCCATCAACAGTTTCAACAAGCACTTTGAATTCTCCTTCTAAATCTTCACAGGTAACCATGGCTGCAGGTATTAATTTGACTCTGACTTTAACTTCTTCTTCAGACATTAGTTTTATGTCTTTAACGCTTGTTCTGGGTTTTATTATTGGTAGCATTTCTTGTTTTTCAAATCCTTTCAAATCTTCATCAACATCTCTTTCTTGATCTTCCAATATATCAACTGCATCGCCACCATGCTGACTTTTTCTAGGTCTGATGTTGACAAATAATGGAATATCTACAACTCCTGAAACAAGAGCCGAACCGATCGGTAGATTACGAATTTCTTGTTCAGATTCAGACGTAATGCCTTCAACACTGTTTGATATTGCTTTCAAATCGTTTGGATTTGTTACTTTTAATATTATTTGAGTTGTGCATTGACTTAAAACTGATTTGTCAACTCTCGCAGGTCTTTGGCTTATAACACAGAATCCCAATCCGAACTTTCTTCCTTCACTGGCAATGGTTCGCAATACCTTTGAGCTTTTGGTTTCTCCAAAGCTTCTTTCAGGACAAAAATTATGTGCTTCTTCCAATATTAAGAAGAATGGTGGAATCTCGTTTTTCTTTCTTAGCTCAAACAAGTCTTTACATAGTTTGTAAACAACTATTTCTTGTATGTCAGGGTTCATTCCTTTAACATTTATTATTGAACATTTTCCTGGCGAGATTAATTCATTGTATGATGTTGGTGAGTCTGAAAAAATTCCTAGGTTGTTCAAGTATTCTACCACATTTATTATGCCCCATTTGGCCGCGCTTTCATCTCTTTCTAGTTCCAATAATAATTGGTTGAAATTCAAGTCTTCCATGTTTTTCAGAGCGCTGTATAGAACTCCTAATTGTGTACTTGAAAGCTTTGCAGGTAATAAATGAATAAGCTCCGCATTTGTTATGTTTTTTGATAATTTTAATGAAATAACACCTTCATTAACATTAGGATCTCCATATTCTCTCACTTGATAGGCTTTAGGTTTCAAACCATACTCTTCTAATTTATCTTTTTCCTTGGTGTTTTCAAATCTCATGGTTGAGTATTCGCCATGGGGATCAATTATAAGTAGTGGAATCTTTCTTTCCATTATTTCCTCTGCTAGAACTCCTACTGTATAGCTTTTCCCTGCACCTGATTTCGCTAGAACTGCACAATGCTTTGTTAATATTTTTTTCAAATCTAAGAAAACCTTAATGTCTTTTCCTTCTAATTTTCCAATAAAAGCATTGTTACCTTCTTCTTCAAGCATTATAATTTTTTTTATGAAATCATCTTCTGCTTCCAAGACTTCAGTTCCAGGATCAAAGGGCATTCTTATTTGCTTAACTTTGTCATCCTTGTCTTTGTAACCAATGGTTTTGCATTTAGCAATGCTTCCATCACTGGTGCTTTCAATATCAACTATTTGACATAGAACATAGTCATAAACTTGGTGATAAACCTGTACGTATTCAAACTTCTTAGTGTCCTTATCCAGCTTGAATGAGAAATCTGTGGGTGTGACTTTTCCAACAATGTGACCTAAAATCATATAACTTTAAAAAATATTGGTGTTTATTAATATTACTATATAAGAAACTTTAAAAACAACCTCCATTCTCTATGGAATATCATAATCAATAGGAGGTTATTGAAATGGCAGAAAAAAATAAAATAGAACCTCAATCAAAAGAGGAACAAATTGGTTTTCACAAAGGAGCACTTAGCACACTTGCAAAGGAAAGAGAAGAGTTAGCAAGAATTCTTCAAATTGTCGAGCAATTAATGCAGATGCACGTCGCTGGATTGAAAGATTTAGGTGTTGATTTACAAAAGCAAGCTGAGAAAATGGCTGCAGTAGACAAAAAAACACCAAAAAAACCTATTGAAGACATTTTATAGGTAAATTTCACTCAACTTTTTATAGTTATTTTACTTTCTGTTATTTTATGACTAATTTAACGTTTTACAGTTCAGGATTAAAACTAGAGTTAGCTAAGCTTATTGAAAAAGTAAAACCTTTCAGAGATAGAGAGTTAGATGGTTCTGATTATAAAAAACTCGAATCAATCCTCGACAGAGAAAGACAGGATTATCTGAGAGATTTACTCAGAGATGAAGTCAAACAAGAAAGTCAAGCATTGGAAGCTTTCACCAATAAATACGTCAAACCTCATTTCTTCATTGACAAGAACCAAAATCCATTGGCAGAGAAAGATCTTAATATTTCATTAATACTTGAAGGCAGATGCAACTCGTGCAATCATGTCGCAGTTGTTGAAAGCCCTGTGAATGAGTTGATAACGGACTTCAAATTACCAAGTTATTTAGGAAGAAAGCAAAGAGAGGCTAACAGAAATGTAGGAGAAATATTGTCTTATGAAGAATCTTTACACAGAACGGGCATATTTCCAGAATGTGGTTCACATGGCTGTGATTCAGGAGAACTTACTTCTGAATTGGTTGCTTCAAAAAACATCATACGATTGAACAAAAAGAATTTTTACAACATAAAATGGTATTCTCAAAGAGAGAAATCATCTGGTAGAACAAGAGATAAACTGATAGATATAATGCTTGAGTTAAAATCATCTTTGAACGACAGGATGGCTGCAAGATTTGTTGTTAGTAAACCTAAAGATGTCTATGCAATCGTTGAAGAACTTAACCATATTCGTAGAAATAACACAAAGATAACTTTCAAACCCGACGGAATTCTTCCAGAAAATTATGAAGATTTCCTGAAACACCATAAAGAAAAAAACATTCCTTTGAGATTCGATAAGAAAAGGTATTACAAAAAGAGTGAAGATTATTATGCAGCTCATCTTGGAGTGCCTTGGGGTTGGGCTATAATGGAAGTACAGGTTAAAACTAAGACTTGGCATAAAATTGCTGAGGAAACATATGACTTAGATCATAAGCGAAGATGGGAACGACAGGAAGAAGAAAGAAAAGAAAAATGGGGTGATATAGGTTTTATGCTTAGAGATTACTTAACACCTTGCTTCGGTAAATTTGATATTATTAATTATTTACAACGGTCAGCCTTCTAGCTTTAGGCACATAATTCATCAGAATTCCATTCTTTATCTTGCCACAACCTACAAACTCATCTTTATGTTTCACAAGAACAAAGCCTTTCATATCTGTTTTGATTTCAAAGTCGATTCCTTTAAGCCATTGTTCGAATTCTTCTTCGTTTAATTCCAAGATGTTCCTCTTTGATTTTGGTCCAACCACTTGGCTTCCTTCAATGCTCAGTCTTATTCCTTCAGGCATTATGGTTGCGAAGTACATGCCCAGCGCATCAACTCTTAGTTTTGTTAAATCCATTAATTCCATGTCTCTATGAATAATGTATATTCTGTCGTTGGCATTTTGTAAGAAAACATATTCTGGTTTTTCCCCGTAGCCAAACTGTTCTTTAAAGACTTTCAGAATTCTCTTGACTTCCTTTGAATTTAGGATTTTTAGGTTTTGCATGGATTTACCTCTTAAATTTATGCAGCTCAAAAATGTTTAATTTTTGTTGTTGCATTATACACCCCACATCGGGTTGTCTTTTCTTTTTATTTCCGAGATTTCTCTCAGGACTTCGATTTCTTCTTTCGATAAGAATTTTGTAAAAGTTTTCAGTTTTATGAAATCTTCTTCAGGAATATCTGAGTAGAGTATGTCTCTTTCATTCACATGTCTCTCAGCCATTATGTTTGGAATGGAAATTGCTACTTGTTTTCCTTTCTCGGCCGTTTTAATATTATCTTTATCAGCTTGCATGGATTTAATCTCCGATAGTCTTCTGAACTTGCTCATCAAAGGCATGCCCAGTTTGAGTGTTCCAACCAATACTTCAACTCCTAGAATGCAAGGGTTGCTCTGTCTGAATATGCAGTTATCTAAAACTTCAAATTTACACGGTCTAACTAGCGAATCTAGTTTTTTTGCTTCTTCTGCTTTATGAGCTTCTTCTCGCCAGTCTTCAAAATCTTGAATTAAACTATAGATTACATCATGTGTTATTACTTTAACATTTTCATTCACCAGATTCACTTCATCAACTACGTTAAATCCCAGTATAACTGCCAGTAATGGGTCTTGTTCATAATTACTTTCTGCATCACTATAGTCTTTCTTAGTTATATTTCCAATTGTGGCTTTTCTGATTGGAATTTTTTTCCCTTTCAGAATATTAATCATTGCTTCTAAACTCCCTAGAGTGTCTGCTTTGATTATTATTCCTGAGTGTTCTGTTTCAATCATTACATTTTCTACTTCATTCATCAGGTTTTCCTTAATAGCTTTAACTTCATTAGGTTTACATGCTCTCAGTGGCATACCTGCCATTACACGGTCCAGATTCGGAGCTGAGATTTTTACTCCTGTGGCTGCACTTACTTGTCTTACTGTTTTGAACTTGCTTTTTTTATCACGCATCTCTGCCAATGGATCGGGTTCCAGTAAAGCTCTTACTTTAGTGGTTACTGCGCCACCTATTGCTCCAATGACTATGGTGTCATTAACAGATAGCGTTCCATCATAGATTATTACATCAACTGTTTTTCCAAGTCCTTTCTCTTCTTTTATTTCAAGAATTGTTCCTTTAGCAGGTCCTTCAACATTTATCTTCAAGTTTTCTTCAAGATACTTTTGTGCCAATCCTGTTATGACCATTAATAGTTCTTGCAAACCAATTTGTTCAGTTGCTGAACAAGGAATTATGGCTATTTGCTCTGTATAGCTTGAGACTCTGTCAAATCTTTCAGCCACTACGTGGAATCTATCATGAAGCTGTCCAACCAATTCATAGAGTTTTGTGTCAATGGCCGTTTGAACATTTGGTTGCTGTGCTTTAATATCCTGTAACAGTGAATCATAGGTTTTTTTATAACCACCAATTCTATCAATTTTATTGGCAGCAATTACGAATGGTGTTTTGTAACTTTTTAGAATTTCTATTGCTTCAATTGTTTGTGGTTTAAAACCTTCGTTAATGTCAACCACTAGAATTGCAATATCAGCCAGACTTCCGCCTCTTTTTCTAAGAGTTGTAAAAGCTGCGTGACCAGGCGTATCGATGAATAAAAGTCCTGGAATCGTAAAGTTCATCTTCAATGATTCCAATAGTTTTCCACATTTTTTCTTGACAACTTCAAGAGGAATTATAGACGCTCCGATGGCCTGAGTAATTGCTCCTGCTTCTCCAGCAACAATCTTCGTACCTCTAATGGAATCTAAAATAGAAGATTTTCCATGGTCTACATGACCAAGTACCGATACGATGGGACTCCTGGTTGCCATGAATCAAAGTAATAATCAACCCTTTATAAACATTATTGAGATGGTGGTGTGCATAAATTATGTTTATTATCATGGAAATATTTAAATAACTCGAATGTTAATTATGAAATATGAGGTGGGCAATATTTTTAATAATGATGCTTTTACTTGTGAGTTTTGTAGCTGCACAAGTACCTACACCTCCTAGTGCACCACCAAGTATGGATTCCGATGACAATACCAATGAAGAAACAACCACTAAAAAAAGTTTTCTAAGCGGTCTCTTTGGCGGTGGACAAGAGTCCAACGAAGACGAACAAAATTCTACTGCAAATGGACTTGGACTTTTTTGGCATCGACGTACAGTCCACAGGCTATAGAAAAATAAAAGGTCTGGAATCTGAAAGATGCGTTGTTTATCAACGTTTAGAGGATTATTCAATGGGTTTTTCTGAAGAACTGCAACAAGAAATGTTAGATAATGGAATAACTGAAGAAGAACTTGCTCAAGCAATTGAAGAACAAAATATAGCATCTCAAGAAATGATAGGTAAATATAGTACTTGCAAATATCCTATTAGTGATTTAATAACCATGCTAGAAAAAGAGCAAGAAGGTAGTTTTTCAGCGTCAACAGAGGATGAAGAAAAGTATCAATGTACAGGTACTATGTATAAAATAGTTTATTCTTAATTTTTTTCTTTTTTTTCCAAACCTAAATAAACCTGTGTTGTTTTCTTCCTTACATGGAACAGGTTATTCAAGAAGGAAAAGCTTTCATAAAAGTATCTGATGAGAAGAAAATATCCAAGAAATTGCCTGTGTTCTATAATCCTGTTATGAAGCTAAATAGGGATATCAGTATTCTGTTGCTGAATTCTATTTCTGACAAGCAAATGCAACTCGCTTTGCCTCTGGCAGGTTCTGGTGTTAGGGCCATTCGTTTTTTATTGGAGTTAAAGAAGAACAAGATTTTACATTTGTATCTTAATGATTATAAGGAAGATTTTTTTGAAACCATTGAGAATAATTTTACTTTGAATAATCTTCCTGAAATAAAAAAAACTATTTACAACCTGGATGCCAATCAATTCATGATTGAAAGCAGTGGCTTTGATTACATTGATATTGATCCTTTTGGAACTCCTAATCCTTTCTTGGACAATGCTATTAGAAGATTATCTAGAAATGGAATTTTGGCAGTTACTGCCACCGATACTTCTTCATTGTCAGGCACCTACGAAAATGCTTGCAAGCGAAAGTACTGGGCTAAACCTTTAAGGAATGAGTGGAAGCATGAAGTCGGCGTTAGAATTCTCATTAGAAAAGTTCAGCTGGTTGCAGCACAATATGAAAAGGCTTTAACACCTATTTTGTCCTACAGCAAAGATCATTATTTCAGATTATTTTTTAGGTGTGAGAAAGGCAAAGAGAAAGTTGACAAAGTATTGAAACAACACGAGTTTTTTCACACAGCAGGGCCTTTATGGGTTGGTTCTTTGCAGGATAAGAAGCTTGTTAAAAAAATGTTGAAAAACTCTGATGGTGAAGCTGAAAAGTTGTTAAGAATTATTGATGAAGAATTAGAAATTGTCGGGTTCCATGATATTCATAGAATCTGTGAAAAAATGAAGATTCATGTTCCAAAGTATGAGCTTTTAATGAACAAGATAAAAGAAAGAGGCCATAGGGTTTCGAGAACTCATTTTTCTGGTTTCGGAATTAAAAGTGATATTTCTAGAGAAGAAATAGAGGTGTTGTTGAAAAATGAATAAACAAACTTTGATTTCAAAAGTTGTAATGCCCTATGTTTCTGCATCTTCTGGTTTTCTTACTTCGATTCTGGATTCAACTCCTAATTTCATAGCAAAGAAACTTCTTGGAGAAGATAAATACCAAGGGTCATCTGAAATTAAAGAAATCTTTGCAAATAAGAAATCATTTGGTTGGGGATACATCGCAGGTCAAGCTACCCAAATATATGTTGTTCTTGATATTATTTCAAAAACTTTTTAGAATTATCCTATGGCTCTTCTGACGTCTGAAATTTCTGCGGAGTTAACATCTTCAAGCTCATTTATTTGATCTGCGACGACATCCGGACTTCCTTTCTTCTCATCCATTACAAATATTATATTCAAAGCTTTTAATCCAAACGCTATTGGTTCTATTGAAACCTTAGTATCTCCTTCACCTGCAAAAGCAACTATTTTTTCCATGGCTAGCTTTTGTAATGCTTCTAGATCAACTTCAGGTGAGACAGGCATAATCTTTACCGTTACTATTGCAAATGCCATCTTAGTTAGGTCCTGTGAATCCACAGCCTGGACAGGTGTATTTTCTAACAATTTGTCTTTCGTTCTTTGTTCTCTTTATTTCATATTTGCCACATTTTGGGCATAGAAATGTAACTGAACCAAACTCGTTGGTCATGCTCAAATCTTCTATAATTTCGTCTTTTGCCATAATTGTAGTGGAAAAATAGAGGGTTTATAAAGATTGCTGTTGGTGTAAAAAAATTTATATACCCTTCTTAAAATATTTGTTCTATGAAGAAATGTAATTGGTGTCTTGGCAATGAACTCATGGAGAAGTATCATGACGAGGAATGGGGTGTTCCGTTACATGATGACCAGAAACTCTTTGAATTCATAATATTGGAGGGTGCACAGGCAGGCTTGAGTTGGCAAACTATTCTTAACAAACGAGAAAACTATAGGAAAGTTTTTGATAATTTCAATGCAAAGAAGATTGCAAAGTATGATCAGAAGAAAGTTGAAAAACTACTTTTGAATCCCGGTATTATTAGAAATCGGTTGAAAGTTGGCGCAGCGATTACAAATGCTAAAGCTTTTCTTGAAGTTCAAAAAGAGTTTGGTTCTTTCGACAAGTATATGTGGAATTTTGTTGGTGGAAAACCAATAAAGAACAAAATCAAGACAATAAAAGAAATTCCAGTCACAACCAAGGAATCAGATGCACTAAGCAAAGACCTTAAAGCACGTGGTTTCAAATTCGTCGGTTCAACAATCATCTACGCACATATGCAAGCAGTTGGCATGGTTAATGACCATGAAGTTAGTTGTTTTAGATACAAAGAAGTTTAAGATTTCTCCATCGCAGCCTTAACTAATCCATAGAACAATGGTGCTGGTTTCAGAAGTGTTGATTTTAGTTCTGGGTGTCCTTGGCAGCCTACAAAGTATCTGTGGTATTTGAACTCCATGAACTCTGCTAGTTTTTTGTCAGGCGACATTCCTGAAAATATTAGTCCATTTTTTTCCAGCAGGCCATGAAATATGGGGTTTACTTCGTATCGATGTCTGTGTCTTTCGGAAACTTTCTCCCGACCATACAAACTAAATATTTTGCTTCCTCTCTTTAATATTGCAGGGTAAGCGCCCAGTCTCATTGTTCCACCTTTTTCAGTCACATCTTTCTGTTCTGGCAGGATGTCTACAACTGGATTTTTAGTGTTTGGATTAACTTCTGTTGTATTAGCATCTTTTAGTCCGCAAACATTTCTTGCAAACTCTGCAACTGCTAATTGCATTCCATAACATATGCCTAGCAAAGGCTTGTCAGATTCTCTGCAGTATCTTATTACATCAATTTTTCCTTCAATTCCACGAGTTCCAAAACCTCCTGGAATTATTACTCCGTCAAACCCATCAAGAATTTTACCCACATGTTTAATATTAGATGTTTCAATAAATGAAATTTTAACTTTGCAATTTAGATGTGCTCCAGAATGTTTCAAGGCTTCCACAATGCTTGCATAGGAATCTTCAAGTTGAGTATACTTTCCACAAATAGCGATTTTGACTTCTCGTTCTGCTTCAACCATGTTTTTAACAAGTTTTTGCCATTTATTCATTCCGGATCGGGTATACAAACCCAGTCCTTTTCTAAGAATGTTAGCCATTCCTTCTTTTTCAAATACCAACGGAATTTTGTAAACAGTATCAACATCAAGGCCTGTTATAACTGATTCTTTTTTCACATCACAAAAAATAGCTATTTTCTCTTTTATCTTGTCATCCAACATTTTAGAACATCTACCAATTATTAAATCAGGTTTAATGCCTCGCTCACGTAAAAGATTAACACTTTGCTGTGTCGGTTTGCTTTTCTGTTCATTAACACCATAGGGTATTGGAACATAGGTTAGATGAGCATACAGAATATTTTTTTCTCCAACAAGAGATTTCATCTGTCTAACGGCTTCAACGTATAACTCGTTTTCCATGTCACCGATTGTTCCGCCCAGTTCAACAAGCATAACATCAGCTTTTTCATCTTTGGCAATTTTCAACCACCATTCTTTAATCAGGTTAGTTACATGAGGAACGTATTGAACTGTTTTTCCCAGATAATCTCCTCTACGTTCTTTTTTTCTAACTCTGTCGAAAACCTTACCCATGGTTAGATTCCACTCAGACTTACAACTATTACCTATGAACCTTTCATAATGACCAAAATCCATGTCAACTTCGCCACCATCTTCCAGAACAAAAACTTCTCCATGCTCAATGGGATTCATTGTGCCCGGATCAACATTAAGATAGCCATCACATTTAACCGAAACAACTTTGTATCTGGAAGACAACAGAGCGCCAATGCTGGCAGATGCGATTCCTTTCCCTAAACCCGATAGAACTCCGCCTGTAAAAACAATCCATTTTGTTCTCGGCATAGATTAAGCTAGTTGTTAAACTATATAAACATTATTGTAAGGGAAAATATAAAATAAAAAATTATTTCTTGAACATTTTGTACATTGGTTTGATTGCAGCAACTACTCCAATAACCAAGTACCAGTACCAATCCAAGTAGAGTATGCCACTCCACAACTTTGCAATCATTAAAATGAAAGCCGCAGTGGTTAACTTGATTAGCGAAATGTCGCATAATTTCAAATTCTTTATTTTTTTGTTAAAATTCTTAAAGCACATTTTTTATTACCTCCTAAATCTTGATTTCGAGGTCCAAAAATTTTTTAATTTTTTATTACCTCCTAAAAAAATTTATTTTTTTATTCTTTTTTTAAAAAAAAATTAGTGGTTGGGCAGCTAACCACCAATCATTGTCATTTATAATCTCTTGTTGTCATTCATCTGCATTTTTAATACTGCTTCATCGACTAATTCTCGATCAACACCATTAGTAAGTACCCATGTTTTTAACTCGTCAACACTGTAGCCTTTGTTCATGTAATTATCAAAATATGTTTGTATCTCCATAATTTTTTCATCTCTTAATACTGCGGCCATCACTGCATTAACATGCTGCTCTTTGAAACCATCTATCATTAGTTGGTTTCTAATGTTATTCTCCTGTAATCCCTTTGATAAATAGTTGTATATGTAACTACTCATCACGCTTCTCTCTTCATCTCTCAATTCTTCTACTTCTAATTCTTCTGCTTCTTCCTCCACAGACATTAATGTTATTGCTTTCTGTTCTCGCTTGTAAATCCATAGAGCTGCTATTCCTCCAAAGAGTGTTACTCCAACTATTATCATCCACACAAAACCAGGTATGAATTTAACTGGCATTTCTAATATGGGACATGCATTCTCACAAATTCCACCACAATCAACACCTCCTTCGTTGATGTCTTCAATGCCATTGTCACAGCTAATACATGGTATGCATGGTCCTCCACAATCTATTCCTATCTCTGCACCGTTCATCGTTCCATCTGTACAGGTGTATATTGGTTCACAGGATGCACAAACACCACCACAATCAACACCTTCTTCATTACCATTTAGTCTTCCATCGGTACAGGTTGAAACTTGGCAGGCTATACATGGACCTCCACAATCAACACCTGTTTCTCTTTGATTTTTAATTAAATCATGACAGGTTCCACAAGCAGGACATGATCCACCACAATCAATTCCTATTTCATTTTGATTCAATATTCCATCGGTACAGTTCGCAA
>JBDRGV010000028.1:0-12735 GCA_043817405.1 archaeon
AATGACTGCTGAGAAGACAAAAGCAGTTACTGGAAAAATTAACATATCAAACAATGTTTCTATAAAGAAAGTTGTTGAATCAAAGTTTGGTCTTGATTCTAAGAAGAAAGCTTTGAAGTTTAGTTTTGTATATACTTCTAAATATGAGCCAAGCATTGGTTTAATAGAATTAGAAGGTGATACGGTGTATTTGTTTGATGAAACAACTGCAAAGAAGGTACTGAACGATTGGAAGAAAACCAAAAAAGTGCCAACCGATGTAATGCGTAATTTAATGGGTCATGTACTTGCAAAAAGCAATGTGCAAGCAGTTGTTTTAAGCAGGGATATTCAGTTACCACCACCAATACCAATGCCTAAGATAAAGTAATAAAATATTAACTTTAGGAGTTGATTAAAATTAGTAATGAAATAAAATTAAAGGTTTCTGAAGCAATTCAGGATGATGTCAATAAAGGAATTGTTAGAATAGATAGTGCTTTCTTAAGAGATATGGGCATAAGACCTGGAAACATTGTCGAGATTAAAGGTGAACGAACAACCGTTGCCATAGCAGATAGAGCATTGCCGGGTGATATGGGTTTAAATATTATAAGAATGGATGGTTTGATAAGACGAAATGCCAAGACAACAATTGGTGAAATGATTTCCATTAGTAAAGTGGATGTTGTAGAAGCCAAAAAGATAACCATTGCACCCGCAAGAACAGGCGTGATGATTAAAGCCAACCCCGAGGTTTTCAAACAAGGACTTTTGGGAAGAGCGGTTGTTAAGGGAGATATTGTATCATTGGGTGGAACCAAAAGAAGAAGAAATACCATGGCTGGAAGTCCATTTTTTGAAGACATGTTTTCAATGCTTGACGACACGATGATTGGTTTTGGACTGGGAGATTTGAAGTTCATAGTTGTCGATGCAAATCCTAAACAAGCGGTTCTAATAACAGAGCATACTGCCGTAACCTACACCACTGAAGCGGTTGAAGTTTCTGAAGATAAAATTCTAGATACGACTTATGAAGATGTTGGTGGTTTGGAATCTGAAATCAAGAAAGTCAGAGAAATGATTGAATTACCTTTGAGACATCCTGAAGTTTTCGAAAGACTCGGTATTGATCCTCCAAAAGGAGTATTGTTGCATGGTCCTCCGGGAACCGGTAAGACTTTGCTTGCTAAAGCAGTTGCTAATGAGACAAACGCTACTTTTATACTGATAAATGGTCCTGAAATCATGAGTAAGTATTATGGTCAGAGTGAAGAAAACCTGAGAAAGAAATTTGATGAAGCAGAGAAAAATGCACCTTCCATAATTTTTATTGATGAGATTGATGCTATTGCTTCCAAAAGAGAAGAGAGTAAAGGCGAAGTTGAGCGAAGAGTTGTGGCTCAGATGCTTGCGTTGATGGATGGTTTGAAAAGTCGTGGAAAAGTAGTTGTTATAGCTGCGTCTAATATTCCTAATTCATTGGATCCTGCTCTTAGAAGACCTGGAAGATTTGATAGAGAAATTGAGATTGGAGTTCCACAGCAGGAAGGAAGATTAAATATTTTGAAAATTCACACTAGAAACATGCCTCTTGGTAAGAATGTTAACTTGAAAAAAATGGCTCAAGTAACTCATGGATTTGTAGGTGCTGATTTGGCTTCTTTAGCAAAGGAAGCTGCGATGATTCTATTGCGAAGAATTCTTCCTGATATGAAGCTTGAAGAAGAAGAATCAATACCGCCAGAAGTTTTGGAAAAACTCCAACTATCAAATAATGATTTCAAAGATGCTTTGAAAGTAGTTCGACCTTCTGCCATGAGAGAAGTTTTGGTTGAAGTTCCTAATGTTAAGTGGGAAGATGTTGGCGGACTTGAAGAGGTAAAGCAAGAGTTAATTGAAGCCGTTGAATGGCCTTTGAAAAAAGCAGATATATTTGCAAGACTTGGAATTTCACCTCCAAAAGGAGTTCTAATATATGGCGCTCCAGGAACTGGTAAGACTTTGCTCGCTAAAGCAGTTGCAACCGAATCAGAAGCCAATTTTATACTTGTAAAAGGACCTGAGTTATTAAGTAAGTGGGTTGGTGAAAGTGAGAAGGCCGTTAGGAAAATATTTCAAAAAGCAAGGCAAACTTCTCCAACAATCATATTTTTTGATGAGATAGATGCCATGGCCCAAAGAAGATTATCGGGTAGTGATTCTCATGTCAATGAGCGAGTTGTTAATCAATTATTAACTGAGATGGATGGCTTGCAAGAGTTGAACGACGTGGTAATTATTGCTGCGACAAACAGGCCTGATATGCTTGATACTGCTTTGTTAAGACCCGGCAGATTTGATAGAATTGTTTTGACGCCAGTACCTGATAAGAAGACAAGAGAAGCGATTTTCAAAGTTCACACCAAGGGTATGTCTTTAAGTAAGGATGTTAACATAAAAACACTTTCAGAGAAAACCAATAACTATGTAGGTGCAGATATAGAATCTGTTTGTAGAGAGGCCGGTATGCTTGCAATGAGGGATGATATGAAAGTTAAAACCATCAAGATGAAGTATTTTGAAGATGCTCTTAACAAAGTAAGACCTTCAATAACCAAAGAAATAGAAGAATCTTATATTCAATTAAAAGATAAGTTTACTTCAGCTCGTGGGAAGAGTTTGCAGGAAGATAAGCCAGCTTATTACGGATAAAAACAAAAATTTTTATAAACTCCTTTATTTATTCTTTTAATCATGGCCAACGTAGGAGACAGAGTGAAGATTTCTTATAAGAAAGAGATTATTGAAGGAGTTTTAATGCCTCAAGAAGATCCGAAGATTGTTTTTGTAAAGCTTGATAGTGGCTATAACATTGGTTTGAAGAAAAATTTGATTAAGAAAATGGTTGTTTTAAAAAAGCAAACTGAGAGTAAGAAAACAAACATCATTGTTTCTCATAATAAAAGTTTGCCAACAATATCTATTTTGCATACGGGCGGTACCATTGCTTCAAAGGTTGATTATGATACGGGTGCTGTTAGCTCTAAGTTCACAGAGGCAGATATCTTGAGATTATTTCCAGAACTAAAACAAATAGTGAATATCAATAGTTATTTGGTTAGAAACATGGCTTCAGAAATGATTAGGTTTGTTCATTATAATATTCTTGCAAAAGCAATTGAGAAAGAAGCTAAGAAAGGTGTTGATGGTATTATTCTTACTCAGGGAACCGATACTATGCATTATACTGCTGCGGCTTTAGCATTTGCTTTGGAAAACATTGGAATTCCAATCATTATTGTCGGTAGTCAAAGAAGTTCCGATAGAGGAAGCACTGACGCTGCAATGAATTTGATTGCAGCCGCGACTTTCATTGTTAATTCTGATTTCTCAGGTGTTGCTATTTGTATGCATGAAAGCACCAATGACAATAATTGTTTGATTTTGCCGGCCTGTAAAACTAGAAAAATGCATACTTCCAGAAGAGATGCTTTTAGGCCCATTAACACAACTGCCATTGCGAGAATTAATATTGATAAGAAAAAAATTAGTTTCCTAAAACCATACCCTAAGAAAGACAAAAAGAAAACTTTGAAATTAAAATTGTTTAATGAAAATCTTAGAATTGGTTTACTTAAACCTCATATCAACATGTTTGCTTCTGAAATTGAAGCTTTCAAAGATTTTGATGGTTTGGTTGTTGAATTATTTGGAATAGGACATATGCCCACTTCGAAGGTTGACGAGTTTACTAGTGAGAATGAGAAGATTTTGAAAGCAATAACTGTTCTTGCAAATAAAATTCCCATTGTTGCAGCACCTCAAACTCTTTATGGTAGATTGGATTTGAACATTTATTCTCCCGGCAGAGTTTTGCTAAAAGCAGGTATTTTGGGAAATCATTCTGACATGACTGCAGAAACAAGTTTCATAAAACTAGCATGGCTATTATCAAACCATAAGAAAGATGTTAAAGAATTATTTGGCAAGAATTTAAGAGGAGAGATATCTGATCGAACTGAGAAAGAAACATTTCTTGTTTGAATCTATTCTTTCTTTATTATGATATAACTAATATCATCTTCAGGTTTTTTTATTTTGAACAAATCGTTTTTTATCTCATCATATATTTTTTCTGATGAGAGATGCTTAGATTGTTGTAATCTGTTTTCTAAATCTTTAGAAAAATAGTTATCATCATGTTCTGATAAACCATCTGTATAAAGTATTAATATATCTTCAGGATTTTTTAAAACCCATTCGTTGACAAAATATTTATCTTTAAATCCGACAGAGTTAGAATTTGTTTTTATGTCTATATCTTCTTTTGAAGGCATAAATCCAAGTGGTTGAGAATTCTGAAAACAACACTCATTTATGTGCATTATTTTATTGTCCTTTCCTGAAAAAAGAACTGGAGGAGGATGTGCTGCTGAGATAAATCTAAAAGATCCATTTTCTGATAATTCACCATATATCATAGTTATGTATTTTGATAAACTTGATGATTTATAGAACCGTGTGTTTAAATTTTCGAAAAGATCAGTTGTAATCTCTCCAGATATCCCTAATTCATATCTTAATCCAATCATTGTTGCTTGATGTAATTGAGAAACGAACAAATAATCTGTGATATTATGTCCAGATACATCTGCAATAACCATGGCAACTTTTTTACTTGTTTTTTCTAAATTTTGTCTTATAAATTTATTTTTAGCTTCTTTTTTTCGTCTTTCCAAATCATATCGTTTTTTGAAATCAATATATATGATGTGGTCTCCTCCAACTATTCCGTTTAGAGGCATGTTTTTTCCATAAATGTCAAATCCGTTTACTTTAGGGGTTTCTCTAGGTGTGGGAATTAAATATTTTGCCATCTCTTCAAAATTATCTAACTCTTTTCTTAAATCTTCTAAGGTAAGTGATTTTTTACCAGTTGTTTTGTTGGTCATTTTGTATTTGTAATTTATCTGCTGTTGAATTTTGATTTTGTTTATAAACCTATGCTAGTTGAGAACAAAATTGGATAATAATTTAAATGAGAAAGATTTTTCAATGTATAGTGTTTAATGGTTAAGATGGATTACAAAAAACTTGGTTTCAAATGTGGTATTGAAATTCATCAGCAATTAGAAGGTAAAAAACTTTTTTGTAATTGTCCTACTGTGATTAGAAAGGACAAGCCAGATTTTGAGTTTGACAGAAGATTGAGAGCTAGTGCCGGTGAATCTGGAAAAGTGGATGTTGTAGCTTCTTCTGAGCAAAAGAAAGGTAAGTTATTCACCTATTGGGGTTATAGTGATATTAATTGTTTAGTTGAAATGGATGAAGAGCCTCCGGGTTCCATTAATCAGGATGCTTTGAAGACTGCTATGCAAGTTTCTAAAATGCTTAACTGTGAAACTGCTGATAAAATACAATTCATGAGAAAAACCGTTGTTGATGGTTCCAACACTTCAGGGTTTCAAAGAACTGCTCTTATCGGTAGAAATGGTTTCATTACAGTTAATGGCAAAAAAATTGGTATTGCAGGTGTTTTTTTGGAAGAGGAAGCTTGTCAGATTATGAAGCGAACCAAAGAGCATGACATTTATAATCTATCAAGATTAGGGATTCCTCTCTTGGAAGTATCCACTGACCCTGACATTCGTTCTCCGGAAGAATGTAAAGAGGTGGCTGCGAAGATTGGAATGATTCTTAGAAGTACTGGTGCTTGTAAAAGAGGTATTGGAAGCATAAGGCAGGACGTCAATATTTCTATTAAAGGTGGTGTTAGAACTGAAGTTAAAGGTTTTCAAGATTTGAAAAGTATTCCTAAAGTTATTGAAGCAGAAGTCAAAAGACATCAAAAATTACTTACACAAAAAAAGAAAATGATAAATGAAGTTAGAAAAGCAGAACCTGACTTCTCAACTAGTTTTCTGAGATTAATGCCTGGCGCTTCAAGGATGTATCCTGAAACAGATGTTCCTGCAATTATTCCAAAAGTCGATGGGCTTGAAAAAGTTGAAACCATTGATGACCGAGAAAAACACTACAAAAAAAAATTTGATCTGAATTTGAATGTTTCAAAACAAGTTGTGAAAGAAGAAGACAGAAAACATTTTAATTTTGAAGAAATAGCCACTGTTTTTCCAAATATAGCTCCTTCATTTATAGCAAGTAGTTTAACTCAAACATCAACAGAAATGAGAAGACATTTTAATTGGGATCCTGAAGTAGAAGTTTTTACAGAAGAAATTTTTCCGAAACTTAATGCAGGTTATTTAACTAGTTCTTCAGTTAGTTCAATATTGGAAGAAAAGTCTAAAGGGAAAACAATTGATTATTCTAAATATGAAGTTATTTCATCCGGTAATTTAGAAAAAGAAATCAAAGTTATAGTGGAGAAAAACAAAGGAGCGCCTATTGGTGCTTTGATGGGCATGATCATGGCTAAATTCAAAGGTAATGTTGATGGGAAGCAAGCAATGGATATTCTAAAGAAGTATATTAACTGATTTTTTCTATTCGAAAACTTTATAATGAAACATTTTTTTAGCAAAGTATGAAGTTAGTTTCTTGGAATGTAAATGGCATAAGGGCAGCTCTTAAGAAAGGATTTTTAGATTTTGTGAAAAAAGAAAACCCTGATATTTTATGTATTCAAGAGACAAAGGCGCACCCTGACCAGGTTGATTTGGTCCTGGATAAATATCCTTATCATTTCTGGAATTCTGCAGAGAAAAAAGGTTACTCTGGAACTGCAATATTTAGTAAAACAGTGCCATTATCCGAGAGCTATGGTCTTGGAAAAAAAGAGCATGATAATGAAGGACGAGTGATAACTTTAGAGTTTGAAAAATTTTACTTGGTAAATGTTTATACTCCTAATTCTAAAAGAGAATTGCTCAGACTACCCTATAGAATGGTTTGGGATAAAGATTTTAGAAATCATATGAAAAAATTAGAGAAAAAAAAACCTGTGATTGTATGTGGTGATTTAAACGTTGCTCACAAAGAAATTGATTTGAGGAATCCTGGCAGCAACCATTTCAACCCTGGTTTTACAGACGAAGAAAGAGAAGCTTTAACAAAACATCTTGAAGCAGATTACTATGACAGCTTTAGAGTTTTTAACCAAGATCCAGGGCAGTATACTTGGTGGAGTTACATGTTTAACGCTCGAGTAAACAACATTGGGTGGCGTATAGACTATTTTTTAGTCTCAAAAAAATTAAAATCACAATTAACAGATGCATTTATCTTGCAGAAAGTTATGGGTTCTGACCATTGTCCTATTGGGATTTTATTAAAATAAAATTTGTGCAACTTTTGTAATATATTCTTTACAATAATTATCTTTAAAAAGGTAGACTTTTACTTTCTCAACATAGGGGTTCTAATAGAATCTTTTAATATCATACTTAAACATAAAATAGTATGTAGAGGTCGAATAAAAATGAGTAAAAAAGTATATTTTTTTGGAGCTAACAAGACAGAAGGAAATAAAGAAATGAGAGCATTGTTAGGGGGAAAAGGTGCTAATCTGGCAGAGATGGCCAGCATAGGTATTCCGGTTCCACCAGGATTTACGATTACAACAGAAACCTGCGCCGAGTTCTATGAAAACGGCGGCAACCTACCTGAAGATGCGATAAAAGAAATCGAAGAAAACATTGTGAAATTAGAAAATGCGATGAATGCGAAGTTCGGAGACAAGGAGAATCCCATGCTTTTATCCGTTAGAAGTGGGGCTGCAGTTTCTATGCCTGGAATGATGGACACAGTTCTGAATTTGGGTTTGAATGATGAAGTCGTTGAAGGGTTAATAAAAAAATCAGGCAATGAACGATTTGGATGGGATGCCTATAGACGATTGTTGAACATGTTTGGAAACGTTGTTATGAATGTTGATCATCAAGAATTTGAAAAAATTCTTGACAAAGTCAAAGAAACAAGAGGTGTTCAGTTTGATACTGAGTTGGAATCTGAAGATTTGAAATTTTTATGTGGTAAGTACAAGAAGTTAATAAAAGAAAAAACTGGAAAAGAGTTTCCAACAAATGCTAAAGAACAACTCATCATGGCAACAAATGCGGTTTTTAGTTCATGGAATAATCCAAGGGCGAATACCTATAGACGATTGAATAATATTAGAGGTTTGATTGGAACCGCTGTCAACGCTCAGGTCATGGTTTTTGGAAACATGGGTGATAATTGTGGTACAGGTGTTTGCTTTTCAAGAGATCCTGCAACCGGAGAAAACGTTTTCTATGGAGAATACCTGATGAATGCTCAAGGAGAAGATGTTGTGGCAGGCATAAGAACTCCTGAACCCATATCTGATCTTAAAAAGGTCATGCCTAAACAATACGATGAACTGGTTGCGATTTACAAAAAGTTGGAAGAACATTACAAAGAAATGCAGGACATGGAGTTCACAATTCAAAAAGGAACTTTATTCATGTTACAAACCAGAACCGGTAAGAGAACTGCTCATGCAGCAATAAGAATTGCAATTGAAATGCTTAAGGAGGGTTTGATTGATGAAAAAACTGCTATTTTGAGAGTTCCTCCAGAACAGTTGGATCAATTATTGCATAGGCAGTTGGATCCGCTTGCAAAACAAAAGCATAAATTGCTGGGTAAAGGTTTACCGGCTTCTCCGGGCGCTGCGGTTGGAAAAATAGCTTTTGACAATGACTCGGCTGTTGAAATGAAACTAGCAGGTGATAGTGTAATATTAGTTAGAAATGATACTAGTCCTGAAGATTTGATTGGTATGGACGCAGCAGTAGGAATATTGACTGCTAAAGGTGGTATGACTAGTCATGCAGCAGTTGTTGCCAGGGGTATGGGTAAATGCTGTGTTTCAGGTATAAGTGATGCTAAGATTAGTGAGAGGAACAGAACTCTTTCTTTAGGTGGCATGGATTTCAAAGAAGGAGATTACATAACTCTTGATGGTTCACTAGGTGAAGTTTTTGAAGGCAAAATGCCGACCGTTGATCCAGAACTAACTGGTGCATTTGAAAACCTGATGGTTTTGGCCGATAGGTTTAGAAAATTAGCAGTGAGAACCAATGCAGATACTCCTAAAGATGCTGAGCAAGCAATAAAATTTGGTGCCGAAGGAATTGGTCTTTGTAGAACTGAACACATGTTTTTTGAGGGTGAAAGAATCCGTGCAGTTAGAGAAATGATTCTCGCGGCTGATTTAAATGGAAGAAAGAAAGCTCTTGCAAAAATCAAACCATTTCAAAAGGATGATTTCGTTGCGTTGTTTAAAATAATGGCCGGAAGACCAATAACCATTAGACTATTGGATCCTCCATTGCACGAATTCTTGCCAAAAGAAGAAAAAGAAATAGATGATATTGCAAAGCAACTGGGTGTCACGTCTAAAATATTGCATGAGAAGATGAATCAACTTGAAGAAGTTAATCCAATGCTTGGCCATAGAGGTTGTAGATTGGGCATTTCATACCCTGAAATCACTGAGATGCAGTCAGAAGCAATTTTTGAAGCTGCAAAAGAAGTCGCTGCAACAGGTGTGACAGTTCTTCCTGAAGTGATGATTCCATTGGTTGGAAATATCTCTGAGTTTAAGCATCAAAAAGCAATAGTTTTAACGGTCGCTAAAAAAGTTCTTGGCGAAAACTCCAAGATTGATTATAAAATAGGAACCATGATTGAGGTTCCAAGAGCGGCACTCACGGCCAACGAGATTGCTGAAGAAGCAGAGTTTTTTAGTTTTGGAACCAATGATTTAACTCAGATGACTCTTGGATTTTCAAGAGATGACGTTGGAAGTTTTGTACCTGCCTATGTTGAGAAAGGATTACTGGAACATGATCCGTTCCAAGTGTTGGATCAAACGGGTGTTGGTCAACTGGTTGAGATGGCTGTCCTTAAAGGAAGATCTGTGAAACCTGACTTGAAAATAGGTATTTGTGGAGAGCATGGTGGAGAACCTAAAAGCGTTGAGTTCTGCCATAGAATGGGTTTGAACTATGTTAGTTGCAGTCCTTTCAGAATTCCAATCGCAAGACTTGCGGCAGCGCAGGCGGCTTTGAGAAAATAGAATAATTTTTTATATTATTATATTATTTTAGTATCATGGTTTGGGTAACTATTGTTTTAATTGTATTGGCGATTCTATTTTTATTAATAGTTTTGTTCTTGTTGTTCTACAAATTTCACTTCCTAAGAAATCCCGCGAGAAAAATAACTTTAGGTAATAATGTTGTGAGTCCAGCCGATGGTAAGGTCATGATGATTAAGAAGTACAGTAAAAATAAGGTTGATATTCCTAAGGGATTTTTAGGAACCGTTAAGTCTTTTACTGGCGATGTTGCCAAGGAAGGTTTCATAATATCGATTTTCATGAGTCCTTTGGATGTTCATTTTAACCGCGTACCAATATCAGGAGTTGTAAAATATGTTAAGCGTTCAAAGGGCAAGTTTTGGAATGCTGGAAAACTGGAGGCGACTTTTGAAAATGAGAATGTTCAAAGTTTAATTGAAGATGGTTCTTTTAGAATCAAAGTTATACAAATAGCCGGTTTTGTTGCCAGAAGAATTGTGCCTTTCATCAAGGGAAAGGAAAAAGTTCTTAAAGGCCAAAGAATGGGTCTTATTAAACTCGGAAGTCAAGTAACATTAATACTTCCTGCATCTGTTAAAGTCAAAGTACAAATGGGAGAAAAAGTGGTTGCAGGAGAAACAATAATTGCTGAAAGATGACATACAAAAATTCAAAATTTTTGAACTCATTTTTCCTATGGAGAAAAAAATGAGCTTAAAAGAAATTATTCCAAACGGTTTAACTCTTGTGAATATAGTTTGTGGATTTGTTTCCATCATCATGGTGTTTCATGGTTATTCTACCATCGCTGCAATACTAATATTGGTTGCAGTGGTTCTTGATTTCCTAGATGGATTTTCTGCTCGTTTGTTAAAAGCAGAATCAAAAATAGGCGTTCAATTGGATTCTCTGGCGGACCTTGTTTCTTTTGGAATTGCACCTGCGATTTTAATGTACTCATTATTCATAAACAATATTCTTTTAGTCATAGCTATTTTGTTTGTTCTAGCAGGTGCCTATAGATTAGCAAGATTCAACGCTTTGAAAAACAAAGTTAAAGGTTTTGTAGGGATGCCAATAACAGTAAATGGAGTTTTATTTCCTGTCTTGTATTTCTTTAATGTTAATTTTTATATGGTGGCAGTTGTTTTTATTATTTCAATGTTCTTAATGATTAGTAGGATTCGTTTCAAAAAGGTGATCTGATGATATTAGAAGCACTATACTATTTTGTACCAGCATACTTTGCTAATCTAGTACCTCCTTTAGTGCAATGGATACCATTTCTTAATAAGCCAATTAACAAAAAATATTTTGGGAATCATAAAACCTGGAGAGGTTTTGTTTTCGCTTGTCTTTTTGGGTTACTGGCTTTTTACATTCAAAAGTTATTATACCAGGTTTCTTTTTTTCAAAATCTTAGCATTATAAATTATTCAGAAACAACCATTTGGTTTGGTTTAATCATGGGGTTTGGAGCCATATTTGGTGATTTAATAAAATCTTATTTCAAAAGAAAAGCGAAAGTTGCGCCTGGCAAATCATGGATTCCTTTTGATCAAATGGATTATGTTATTGGAGGATTATTATTTTCATTCATAATTTTTATTCCAAGCATCATAACAATATTTGTTATTCTCATAATAAGCTCATTATTACAACCCGTATTCCACTACTCCGGTTATTTATTAGGGATAAATAAAGATAAAATTTAAAAAAGAATGTCTTCAAGGTTTAAATCATGAGATTAATTACTTACAATGTTGAATATTGCTCTGGTATCAATCGTAGGTTGAAGTATATTGAGATTCAGAAATACTTTAAATTAGTAAAAAAGATTTTGGAAAAAATTAGTGATTATATTAAAACTTTGAATCCAGATATTCTTGGATTGATGGAAATAGATGCAGGAACTGTCAGATTCAGAAAAATGTCGAGTACCGAAGCTTTCTCAAAGAATTTAGAGTTGCATTATATCGCTGCTAAAACTAAATATGCTCGCAAATCTCTCTATAAGGTCCTCAATTACACTCCTATAATTCGAAAGAATGCCAATGCCATACTTTCTAAGCAACCTTTATTTGATACTCGTTACATATCTTTTTCAAAAGGTGTAAAAAGGTTGGTCATCCAAACAAAACTCAAAGTCGCTATTGAAGGTTCTGTTGTTGAGTTGCACCTTTTTGCAGTTCATTTATCTCTTAGAAAAAAGACTAGAATAATTCAGTTGCAAGAATTAACGCAATTATTGAATGCTTGTGATGGTCCGAAAATAGTGTTTGGAGATTTTAACATTTTTAAAGGCTTATCAGAATTGGATTATTTACTAGAGAATTCAAATATGATAAATGCATTGGACTTTGCTAAAGAAAAGAATGTTAATACTTTTCCTTCTTGGAAACCAAAAAGACATGTTGATCACATATTGGTTTCTCCAGATGTTAAGGTTAAAAACTATGAGGTTTTAGATGTTAACTTCTCAGATCATCTACCTGTCATGATTGATTTTGAATTAGAGTAATTTCTTAGAAAGAGATAAATGCATGGCTGCCCAAATCATAGCTTCATCGGCATAATAAAATATTTTATGATGTGGTTTTCCTTCAGGATTGTATACTTCGACAAAGGTTTTGTGTTTCTCAATCATACTAGAATATTTTTTCATGTATTCTTTTGCAAGGGTTTTGTTAATCTTTGAAACG
>JBDRGV010000029.1:0-19571 GCA_043817405.1 archaeon
AGACAACATTCTTAGAAAGATCGCTTGGTTTCAAATACTTCAAAGGATTATAAGGCGACTTCCAACCCATAGCTCTACCAAGAGAACTCATAAGATTTACAATACTTCCATCTTTATAATTTGGTTTAAGCATTTTATAAAAAGTACGCCAGCGCCCGGATTCGAACCGGGAATTCCAGAGGAACCGGCTCTCAAGGCCGGCGCAATACCAGGTTATGCGACGCTGGCGTAATGTTTTTTCGTGTGGCTTTATGCCGCACCAGGTCTCAACGGACGATACCGTTGTGTGACGCTGGCGTGATTTAGTAGAAAAATAAGAAACGATTTAAATAACTTTCTGCTTTGAAATCTTCTTCTTTCCCATGTATTTCTGTAGTACTTTAGGAATGTTAATAGAACCATCTTTGTTTTGGTTGTTCTCGATTATGGCTATCAATGTTCGACTCGTCGCAATGGCAGTATTATTCAATGTGTGTGCGAATCCTGCAACTGGTTTTCCTGCGCTTTCCTGATACCTTATTCCAAGTCTTCTTGCTTGGTAATCTGTGCAGTTTGAATTAGAGCCTTCTTCTCGATACTCACCATCAGCCATTAGTATTTCAGTATCAAACTTCTTGGCAGCGAGAGTTCCTAAATCTCCTGTGCAAACATTGACAACCCTATATGGAATTCCCAGTTCTTTGAATAAATCTTCAGTGTTTTTTTGCAACTCTTGATGTATCTTCCATGAATCCTTTGGGTGGCAGAATACGAACTGCTCAATTTTGTTGAATTGGTGCATTCTAAATAATCCTTTAGTATATTTTCCGTGCGAACCCACTTCTCTTCTGAAGCAAGGACTTATTCCACAGAATTTTATTGGCATTTTCTCTGCGTTTAGGATTTCATTCATATGGTACGCAGCCATTGGATGCTCTGAAGTTGCAATTAAATACAAATCATCATCTTCAATTTTATACATTACGTTTTCAAAGTCTGTCAAATCAGTTACTCCTTCGTATGGTTTTCTATGCATCATATAGGGTGGCTCGACAAGAGTAAACCCTCTTTTTATCAAAAATTCTATTGTGAACATTTGAAGTGCGTAATCCAATAGTGCAAGGTCTCCTTTAAGATAAAAAAATCCATGTCCTGCAATCTTGGTTGCTCTCTCAGCATCAATGAGTCCCAGGTTCTCAAGTAGTTCTAAATGATTTTTTGGCTTGAATCCGAACTTAGGAGCCTTACCGAACTTCTTAACTTCCACATTATTTGTATCGTCCTTCCCCACAGGAACGCTTTCATGCAGCAAGTTTGGAATACTCATCAACTCCTTGTTCAGATTTAATCTTAGTTTTTCAACTTCTTCTTCTTTCTTGGCCAAATCAACATTTATCTTTCTAACATTAACTATGATTTTCTTGAAATCTTTCTTGGCTTTCTTCAACTCATTAATTTTCAAACTGTTTTTATTCCTTTCATGCTTCAGATTTTCAACAGCAAATAGAACTTTCCTGTATTTCTCGTCTTTTTTCAGGAGTTCATCAAATTTCTTCAATAGCTCAGGATCTTTCCTTCTAGCAAGATTAGCCCTTACTGTTTTAGGATTCTCCCTTATATTCTTAATATCTAACAAAATTCTTTCCTCCAATAATTTTGAAGATCCCAAAAGGCAAGCTTTTGGAATCAAGCATTTTAACCTTAGAACAATTAAAGTTTATAAATTTTTAGAATTATTCTGAAGAAGAAGTTGAATCTTTTTGTTCTTCCTCTTTTAACTTATCTGTTAAATTGGTGACTGCTGATTCAGGAACCATTATCCTCGGAACTGAAATAGGATTTTTAACTTTAAATTCAGGTGCTATTCGAATAACATCCCCAATCTTGAATTTGTCGTTTAAGACACTCACCCTTAATAAACGATTTGTTAAAAATAGTTTATAACCAATTTCCAATACTTGAAGTTTATAATTCTCAAATTCTCCTTTAGGTTCAACGACTACACCATAACTTTGTTGGTTGTTTCTAACCATAACATATTCAAATGGTGATTTAATAACAGCTTCACAAACATAATCTTCTATAGTCATACATGAATGGAATAGAAAGAGATATAAAAATCTATCTTGAAAAAGAAAAAAATAGTGTCGGCGGAGGGATTTGAGCCCCCGATCACCAGATATCCCCTTGAGATTGTTCATCGCCTTGCGGCTCATCACTCAAAAATATGAGTCTGGGGCATTAACCAGGCTATACTACGCCGACAACTGAAGCATCAGTTGACACTTGCCAACTCCCCTTCGGGTCGGATGCCTACGGCATCAAAGAAAAAATAACCATATATATATTTAACGGAAAATATAAATAGTATTAGTTTCTAGAATATAGGAAATAGGAGGTTATATTATGAAATTTGGAAAATTAATATTAGGACTCATGATGAGTATCTTCATGTCCGCATTGGTTTCTGCACAAGAACCAGTATTGTTTGATTCTATGGATGCAGGCATGTGGGGTTTACTTGTAGGGCTGGACATCGCATTTGTAATTGTTGCAATTGCATTGTATGTTTATCAAGCATTTGCTTTGATGGCCATTGCTAAGAAAACAAAGACACCTATGGGTTGGTTGGCTTGGATTCCAATTGCAAACATTTATTTGATGACACAAATCGCTGGTTTGAATGGTTTGTGGACACTAGCAATATTACTTTATCTCGTACCTTGGGCCGGAGCAGTAGCATTCTTAGCTATTATGATCTGGTGGTGGTGGAGAATTTCAGAAGCAAGAAAATTCCCTGGTTGGGTAGGAATCCTTATGATTATTCCAATAGTCAACCTAGTTATGATGGGAGTACTGGCTTGGTCTGATAACAAGTAAATTTAGAATTCTTTTTATTTTTTTTATTTTATTTTTTCTAAAAAATATGTTCAGAAATGTTTTTTGATTGCAGTTTTTATTTCTTCCATTTCGCCTTCTTTGTATTCTTTATCAGGCCATGATGCTAAACCATCATTTTTGAATCTTGGTATTATGTGAAAGTGCGCGTGAAATATTACTTGACCTGCAACAGATTCATTGTTCATTCCAAGATTAAAACCGTCTGCTCCAACACCTTTAACCACTGCTTTAGCTATTTTTTTCAAGAACTCCATTAAATCTGTTTCTTTTGCTTTTGGAAAGTCCAGCAGATTTCTGCAGTGTTTTTTTGGAATAACAAGTGTGTGCCCTTTGTTTATCGGGTGCAGATCTAAAAATGCGTAGAATTCATCATCTTCATATATTTTCGTTGAGGATATTTCTCCTTTCACAATCTTGCAAAAGATGCAATCCATTGTTTATGCCTCGAGTTTTTCTTTTAGAACAGTTAAATTTGGAATCTTGTCTTCGAAGTCTCTTGTATCTCTTCTATCCACCAAAATACCTCTGATGCCTGCTTTCTTAGCACCTTCAATGTCCGTTGGTATTGAGTCTCCGACCATTACAACATCTGTTTTTTTCAGTTTCAGTTTTTTTAGCGGTGCTTCAAACATTTTCTTATTGGTTTTTAGTATTCCAACATCGAATGATAATACTATTTCATCAAAGTATTTTCTTAAATCAAATTTGTCCAATACCTGTGGAATTGATAAGCTATCGGTGTTTGATATTAATACTAGTTTGTACTTTTTCTTTTTTAGTTCTTCTAATACTGCAATTGTTTCAGGGTATGGTTTGCATAGTAAGGTGTTTTTGTTCCACATCCCCACTAGTTTGTCGTATACAAATCCTGGCGGGTTTACTCCGAATTCTGATGTTACATTGTGGAATGCTTCTGTTAATGTGTCAAATTTCTTTGTCATAAATGATTCTTCGAATTTCTCGATGTAGTCTGAGAAAGGCACATCTAATCTTAAGAGTCTTTGTGCTCTTCTTACTGGGCTTGGAAATATCCCGTTCTCTACCAGTGTACCCCAAAAATCAAAAAATACGCATTTTATTTTAGAAGGTTTGGACTTTGTCCTAACTTCAGAAACTTTGGTTTCTGTTTTTTTTGCTATTATTACCACCTTTTATTGGAGAAAATCAGGATTAGTTTTTATATGTTGTGGTTAATTAGAGGGATAATACACTTGCAATGGCCTGTAATGAGTATAGGTGGCAATGGATGTTTTGAGGTAATTTTTAGAGAATAAAACGAGTTCAGGAGTTCCATTTTTCATAAAGACGTATTCTAAAGAATTTCCAAGATGATCCTTTGGTAAGTCTTGTTCCGGGACTATATAACCTTCTGGTATTTTACTTAGAATGTTCTTTTCAGGATTAATACCTAGAAGATTTATTAAATCGCAAGGTCTGAAAGGTCTTGATTCTACAATCATTTTTTGTAATGTCTCTGCAATGTCGCTCATACAGTGTTTTATCGTCTAATTATATATAAAGACTCTTGACAATAATATTCCTATAAGAATAAAAATATAGAAAAAAGTATGAATAAAGAATAAAAGTGGACGAACCGGGACGCTCAAAACGTTTTTCGTTTTGGCGCGCCAAAAATCTTTGATTTTTGAGCGTTTGAAAAATCCTGTGTCTAACACTTTTAGAAAAAAATGGACGAACCGGGATTTGAACCCGGGGCCTCCTGATTTTTGGATTGAACCAAGCTCAAAGAGCAAGGCTCTTTGTATGCCAACCAGGCGTTCTACCGAACTGAACTATCCGCCCGACGGTCATTTCCGTCGACACCATCATGCTCCCGATGGTCGCGACGCTAAAGCGTCAAAACATTTTCATTCTCGTATGCTTGACAAACGAAGTGAGGAAACATACTTCGTTGTCAACGAGCGAAATCGTTGGTCGCGATGTCTACGACATCAAATGAAATTAGAGTTTTGTTTAAAAATTTTGCTAAGATTTATAAAGCATCTTTCGTTTCTAAACAGTGATAACAATGTCTGATGTTGATGCTTTAGCATACGTAATGGCTGGTGGAGCAGGTACAAGACTGTTCCCGTTAACTAGAGATAGAGCCAAACCAGGAGTACCGTTCGCAGGAAACTATCGTGTAATAGACTTTCCGTTAAGCAATGTTCTAAATTCAAACATAAGAAAAACAATTATTCTAACACAATACGAATCATTCTCTACAAAAAACCATATTTCTCACGGATTTCTAAGAAGAGTCGGATTTGGAAGAGACCAATACTTGGAAATACAACCTGCAATGAAAGGTACAGATAAAGGATGGTATGAAGGAACCGCAGATTCAATAAATCAAAACATAAGATTCATGAAAGAAGACATGCCTGACGTCGTCGACATTCTGGGAGGGGACCATGTTTATCTTATGGATTACAGACTAAAGAACAATTTTCACCTAAACAATAATGCTGATTTAACCATTTCAGCAATCCCAGTAAAAAAAGAATTAGCCGCGAATAATTATGGCGTTTTAGTTGTGGATAAAAATTGGCAATTAAAAGGCTGGGAAGAAAAACCTTCAAACCCAACATCAATGCCAGGAAATGAAGAATATTGCTTAGCATCAATGGGAAACTACGCATTCAACCCCGAATCATTATTGGAAGAATTAGCAAACGATAAACTTAAAGAACAAACCGATGATAAAAAAAAGATGGAAAAACATCCTGATAAATATACGATGCATGATTTTGGATTTAACATAATCCCATCAATGTTAAACAGCGGAAAGAAAATATTTGTTTACAATTTTAATGATAATATGGTTCCTGGTGCTAAAGAAAGTGAAAGAGGATATTGGAAAGACATAGGAAACATTGACCAATACTTCGCAGCGAATATGGAAATGCGATATGCAGAACCACCAATTAATTTGTACAATCCTAAATGGGACATATTCACACATATAGAATCATTCGAACCATTCAAAACAATTAACACAAAATATCACACTGCCAAAACTGAAAACTCCATAATATCCAACGGAGTAATAAACAGTGGCGGACAAATACAAAACTCAATAGTATCGTACAATGTTAAAATTGAAAAAGGAGCTTTTATCGAAAACTCCATAATTCTAGGGCACGGAACAATCGGCCAAGACTCGCATATAAAAAACTCAATAATCGATAGAAAAAATAATATTCCTGATAAAGAACTAATAGGAGTAGATCCTGTAAAAGACAAAGAAAGAGGATTCACAGTCTCCGAAGGCGGAGTCACAGTAGTTCCTAGAAATTATTTCTAAACAATTAAATCTACTTAATATCTGCATTTCCTGTCCAGCTATGCTTCAGTCCAGTTATAACAGGGTTTTTTAGTTCATCTCTAATGAACCATTCTTCCATATCCTGTCTGGTTAAATAAAATTGATTCGGAGGAGATATAATATCATACATCATAGAATAAACTATCTTGAAATTAAATTTAGATAAATAATTTAATGTGAAATTTAGCGGTAAATATTTCGCTAGTTTTGTCAACCTGTTCAAAGGTCCATAGATCAATTTTGCAAGAGTAAATGAAACCATTGTAATAAATAACGCAATTAATTTTATAACTCTTGTCGGTAATTTTGAAATAACTTTTTTTCTTAATGGATCAAAAAAATATTTTAGAATCCATGAAGGAGCACCATACAACCAAACAGCTATTTTACTGTCTTTTTTACCAAATTTTAGCAAACCTAAGAATCCTTTTTTTGGTTCAGGTAAATGGTGCAACACACCAATAGAATATATAAAATCAAATATTCCCTCTTTAAACGGCAAGTCAAGTATATCTGCATGTATAATGTGTACATTCTCTGCCAGGTTGTTTTTATATGCAACTTCAACGGCCTCACTCAGATCAACACCAATTATCTCTTTACAACCATATTTTCTTGAATAAAATATATGTCTGCCGGTTCCACACCCAGCATCTAAAATAAATTTTCCTTTAAAGAACTTCTTTGATATTGGATAGGTCCATTCTTTAAACTGGTTCTCATACACATCATACAACTTGTCAAATTCTTTCCACTCATAACCAAAGATGTCGGCGGTTCGTGATTTATTATACTGCTTTTGTTTAACATGCAAATCAGGCAACTTAGTTTGGTATTTCCTAAAGAAGTCTTGTTTCTTAGGTAATAATATCTCTTTTTTTAAATCATCATTTAACAATCTCGGAATGAAATCAATTATTGGAAACCAATGCTTATGTTTGCACCTAATAATGCCTTCTTTCACGCATTTATTTTCAACAGTCCATTCTTCAACCTTTAGTTCTCCTCTACACACAGGACAAAGAATATACTTAAGCAATGATTTTCTCATGTTGAATCGGTTTATTCTCAAATATTAATAAAGTTTGTTATTATAAAAATAAAGCTATGTTTTTAGTTCTATTCCTGCTTTCTTTTTCACACTATCTATCTTTCCAACCAAACCATTCTCCCTGTTCTTACGATAATCGCCGTTTATTACAAAGTATACACGATTACAATCAGACGCCATTTTTTCATAGCATTGTCTAACCACATCCATGACTTCATCATATTCTCCTTCGATTACTGTGCTCATTGAGTTCGTTCTGTATTCAAGGCCCGAATCATCTATAATTTTCAAAGATCTGGCCACATAAGAACTAACACTAGCACCTTTATCCGTTGGAAACATAGACAAAGATATCAATAAAGACATATTTTCACCCCACAGATAGTTAAGATTATTGTATTTATAAAATTGCTCAAAAAACATATTATTTCTTGAAAAAAACACAAAACATATAAACTCTATAACATTAACGTATCCTATGGCAACCACAATATCCATATCTAGGGAAACAAAAGAGAATTTGAAGAATTTAGGCAGAGCAGGAGATTCATATGAGGATGTTATTCAAAAAATGTATGAATTGACAAGAAAAAATCTCTTAATGACTTACCTATATGATACGACCGATTCTATACCTATAGATGAAGCCATAAAACAAGCTAAAGAGAAATGGCACAAGTAATTATTACAGAGTCTCTAAAAAAAGAGATTTTCAAGAAATTTAAAGATAATTCTATAGAGATTTTTGAACTTATAAAAAATTTAGAACAACAACCAAAAAAAGGCAAACTTCTAAGTTATATTGGAGGAGTTGTTATAAAAGAATTGAAATATCAAAAATATAGATTCTATTTTATTACAGACGGACACACAATAAAATTTGGAACTGAAGATGAGATAGCAAATATTCTAATTAAGTTTGTTGCGATGTCCGAAAAGAAAGATCAACAAAAAAAGATAGATGAAATAAAAAATGTCTTGAAATCAATGGGCTTTGAATCTTTTAAATAAAAAGATTATCTTCATCGTCGATAGAAGAAGTATAAAAAGTGGACTCTGTGGTTCTCAAAAATTAAAAAAACATTTTTGGTACCCAGAGCTCCATTTCGCTAAAGCTCAATGGACTCTGTGGGATTCGCACCCACGGCCTTTCCGTTGCGAACGGAACGCTCTACTGGACTGAGCTAAGAGCCCGACGGTCATTTCCGTCGACACCATTGACTTCCCTTCGGTCAGTGCCTTCGGCATCAATAACAATTATTGTTCTTTTATAATTCTTACGTTTTATTATCACTTTTTAATATATCAAAAAACAAAAACATCTTTTGAAAATTAACGAGTATTCACTCATTAATATATCAAAAAGTTTATATAGTATTATATGAATTAAATTGAACATGAGTAAGGGGCAGGTCACTATTTTTGTAGTGTTGGGATTAGTTTTGCTTATAATTGTAGGTTTCTTTCTATTCGTTCTAAGAGAGAGTCCCATTAACCCAACCATTGAAGCACCGAGCGATACAGCGACGATGTTTGTTCAGAGCTGCGCCGATGGTTTATTAACCACAAGTTTGGAATACGCTGCTTTTAGAGGCGGATACATTGAAAAACAACCTTTGGAAGGTGTTTTTGGTGGACTTTCAATTCCTGTAATTACTGAATTAAATGATATATCTAAAATTGAAGAAGGTTTGGAAATACTTATTAATGAAAACATAGCCGATTGCTTGGACGAGTCTGATTATCCTGACTTCTACGTTGACCAATTTTCCAATCATCAATCAACAGTCACAATCGGACAGGACAGCATAACTCTAAGAGGGAGTTTCAAATATGGTACGCCAATCAAAGAATACTCTCTAAAACAGAATACTAATTTCATGACACTTTACAGAGTTGCAAACGAAGTATTGAATGTTTTTGAACCAAACACTTTCGGAAAGGATATGATGATGATTAAACTATTAAACGATCTTGATGATATTCAAACAGAAGCCCAGTATGATTATACTATTATACTTATAGAAAAAGACGGTGAGTATTTTGAATTTGGAGTGTTGAACCCATGAAAACAAGCAAACTACTGTTAATAATATTCATCTGTCTAATGATGATTAGTTCTGTAAGTGCACTGACTCTGACTAAAGGAATTAGTCCTAAAGATTTCTCAGAATTAAATTCTGAAGAACTTCTAAAAGCTCTTGAAGAAATGGGCGGAATAGAATTTATTAATCATGAATTAGTTATTCCGTTGCCTGAACTAGAAAGTGGAAAAGTGTATTTATCAGTCAAACAAGAAACACCTAATCTAAAAAGATTAAACATGCTTCTTAAGTATGATTCATTGGATATAAAAGATAATCAATATGAAAAAATAAAAGAATTTGCAGAAGAATATTTCAGAACTGCGAGACCTGTTGGATTAAACCCTGAATTTGTGGAAGCTATGACACAGTATCACTTTACTGAAACCAAAGCCTCATCATTACTTGCAAAAACAACTTCATCTGACAAAAAAGTTATTGATTTCAATCTAGCACCACATCGCCAAAACATAGCCACAAGCAGTGCAGAAATAAGTTCTCTTTTCGAAAAATACTGGGGTTTGAAGTATTATAATACCTACAATACATTACAATTAAATCCAACCAATGATAACTTATTGTTGGCAGTTTACATTTTGACAATGCAGAAAGTTGTTGAGCAAAATGTTGAGAAAGTTGAAACGTTCAATAGAGCTGAAATGGCAATGGTTTACTATCAAATTATTAATCCATTGTATTCATTAGAAGCCAATAATCCTGATGGGGCAAGAGAAGTCGCAGTTAATTATTTCAAGAAAAATTTCAAAAAAGGAATATTATATGTTTATGGAGATTTACTTCCTGGAGAAATAAAATTATTAGGCGCTCATAATTCCATAACTGTTTCGAAAGGTAAAGAAGACGAATTTCCAGGCAAGGACATTTTTATTGCATGGAATGAAAATGACTTATCATTCACTTACAGAAATGGTAAACATAAAGTAAGACTCTATAACCTACAAGCATTACCTGCAGACACCAAACTATATCTGGAAATTAAAGATAAATTGGATGGTCGGTCCACAGATAATTATGTTATAATGACAATTGATTATCCTGATTACATACAAAAAAAAGATAAAACAATACCAGGCATGGAATTTGTTGGTGATAACACATTTATTTACAGGTTCTTGGTCGAGGATTATATACTAAATTTACCCTGCTGCACAGATTCAAAAGATGAAAAACCATTAACTATAGATGAGATAAATCAACCAATGGGACAGGACTGTATGAGATGTTCACCAAAAGCAGAAGATACATCTGCTGCACACATTACAGAACCAGAACCAGTTGCAACAGGTCTTAAACCAATAGCATGTGGAATGGGAACATTAACAAACAAAAAGTATCCAGAATATGTTAATCCTACAACCAAAAAACCATTACCAGTAAACGTAGAGTGCACAGTACATAACGGACTAGACGTAGACATATATAATAAAAACACACCTGCCAGTGAATTAAATCTTGACTATACAGAAATAATACTAGACCAACCAAAGATTGATGGTTCAAATGGTTTAATCGCAAGAAGCGGAAAAACAACCGTAAACGGAGGAACAATCAAAGGAAGACACAGCGGAATACTAGTATTTGAAGGAGCAGAAATAATAATCAATGGTCCAAATATAATAAGCGACTGCCCAATCAAAACCAGAACTAATAAACAAATATTCACAGATAAAAATACAAATAATAAATGGGTTTCAGAATTCAAAAAAGGGCATGCATTCTCACCAAACGATCCTGACTCTTACTGCTGGAGTATATATGAAGAGCCTTGTTGCGTGGTCACTGAACCACTGACGCCATCACAAACAGGAGAGCCATTAAACTTTGACGAATTAAATCAACCAATGGGAAATGATTGCATACCTTGTTTCCCTGATGCGAAAGACAACTCTGATGACTGGATTGCGGATCCCACCAGAGTTGCAATTCCAGATATAATAATAGACAATCCGGAATTGTTAGAAGAAATCTTCCCACCAAAACCTGATCAATGCGCAGGAGTTCCTAAGGGCATTTCAGAACTGGATCCAAAACCTACAAACAAGAGTGAAGTTCAAAAGTATATTAACAAATATTGCTGGCCTCCACAATGGTGCCCTATCTGTAATGAACTAGTCGTAGAAAGAGAGAAATACAAAGAAGTTCATGTCATTAAAGTTTCTCAAGAAGAAGATTTAGATGAAGGAAATATAAACCAAGCAGACACAGGAGCAGATGAAGAACCTGCCTGTAGAATAACCGAAGCACAAGCAGAATTATTCTTAGAGCTGGCAACTGTATATGGTAGATTAGAAAAATACGGAGTTGAAAAAATTAATAATAAATTCAACAAACCCAATGATGCTCTTGGTGAAAAGTATTGGATAAGATTTGAACACATAAGATTAACATTAGAAGAGCAAGGAATATCAATTTATGATTCTGTTGATTTATTTAAAGGTACAACCGATTGGAAAAAAGCCTGGAAAGATATTGGAAATGAATGTAAAAAGAAAACCAAATGGTTCCCTGGCAAAAACATTATCAAAACCATAGGAGGTATATTCAAATCCGACAAGGATGTCTTAATACCTTTGGATGATTTCGAAGATCATTTATTAGACCGATTAAGCATAAAATATGATGCAGTTGTACTTTACGAAGAAGATGACGGAACAGTAACTGTTTATGATCAAGGAAAAGATGAATGTGTAAAATGGACTAAAGCAGCCGATGGAAACATCACAGTAGACGCTTCTAAATGCATAAATGGAACTAAAGTTGTTCTTGAAACAAATAGAGTTAGAACATCTGTTAAAAAAAGAAATATGATCACTGTTGAAGAAGATGGAACTGTAAAAGGCAAGACCGATGAAAAAGTAGATATTATAACCAAAACAGGAACTGTGACAATGAACGCAGAAGGAGTTGTTGTCAAGACAAACGTTGAAGTAGCCACAGAATATCAAGCAAAAATAGCCGCTGTACAAAAAGAGATTAATGCCAAATGCAATAAAGGATGGAAAGTAGGTTGTAACGACCTTTTGAAACAAAGAGACGAATTGAAAATCAAAGCTGCAAAAGCACTAGGTCAAATAACTGAAGAAGAATATAATGCTTTAATGAAGCCCGAAGGCACATTTGAAGCTGCCAAAAGAAAATTATTCTTAGAAAAGTATAAAGTCGACCCTAATGCAAAAGTTGAGTATAAACAATTCAAAATATCCGTGGATCCTGACAAAGCAAAAATCTATGCTGAATTAGCAAAGATACAAAAAGAGATTAACGCATATGATACTAAAGTAAAAACAACTGAAAACAAAGTCTATGATGCTGAAGAAACGAATGAAATAACTAAAATGGCCATTCCAAGAGAAACATTAAGAAAGCAACTACGAGACGCAGGAGACCCATATGTTGATTCAAAACCAGCCACAATGACTTTTGAACAATGGTGGCAATATTTGGCTGATTTAGGTAAGGCCAAAGAAGATGCTGAAGCTGCAGAAGTTGCAAGTGGAACTGGCGGTGCAAGTGACGAACCTAAAGAAACAACTGTTTCTAATGAAAATGAAGGTTTAACATTTACTTTCAAAAGTCCTTCACATGATGTAACTTGTGGTTTAACAATAGATTTCCATAATTACAAAAACTTTGTAGACGTTGATACTGGCATAACCAGACCTATAAATATAGATTGTTCAGGATTGGGCATCAAATATAGTAATGAACGAGCAGAAATCATAATGGAACAACCAAAGATAACAGCCAAGGAATTTCCTGGAATACTTGTCAACAAAGGAACAGTTACTGTTGATGGCGGAACAATCTCTGGTGGTTCAAGCGGTATTCAAGTAAACAAAGATGGAGTATTAATACTTAAAGGTAATCCTCAAATAACAGGAAACTGTCAAATTAGAACCATGGAAGGAGCACAAGTTCTAGTTTATACTGAAAATGAGTGGATACCTGAAAAAATTGAAGTAAAAGCCCCAACCAATTATCCTCTATATTCCCAACTAGGTCCTGATTCATTCAACATCTATTGTTGGACTGAACACAAAAATCCAACAAGCACAACAAAACCTGCAACTCCGGCAACAACTGGAACTGGAGCAACCACAAACTCTAATACTGCAACTCCACCTGTAGCTGCCGCAACTCCTAATCAAGCCGTCGCAGGAACAAATTCTGGAGAAACACCACCACCAAAACCACCCATAAAAGATGTTAACGAAAAGAAAGTTCCATGGTTTAAAGCATTCATAAAATCAGTTGGAAATAATGTTGCATTTGGCACACCAGGATTTTCAGGACGAATATTTTTAAGACCTTAGTTCCATCACAAACTATTTAAACCATTTCTGTAATTCTTTTAATATGGATGAAGCTATTGAGAAGTATGCCTTGGAAAACGCTGTTAAGTTTAAAGGCAAGGCAAATCCTGGAGCTGTTATCGGCTCTGTAATTAAGGATAATCCTGCCGTTAAAAAAGATATGAAGTCATTGCAAAAGAAAGCAATGGATATTATTAAAAAAGTAAATTCTATGAAACCAGATGCACAGTTAAAGAGACTTAAAGAATTGGCTCCTGAACTTTTAGAAAAAAAAGAGTATAAAGAAAGAAACATTTTCGATGCTTTCAAAGCAAGCGGAAAAGTCGTCACTGCATTTCCACCAGAACCCAGCAAATACCCTCACATTGGTCATGCAAAATCTTTATTCATAAACTACGAATTCGCAAAATACAGCAAAGGAAAGTTCGTATTAAGATTTGAAGATACAAATCCTGAACTTGCAAAAGAAGAGTTTTACAAAATACATTTAGATAATTATGAATGGCTTGGAATTAAACCTGATGTAATTGATTATGCATCCGATCACATGGAAGAATTCTACAGGTACGCCGAGAAATTAATCGATTTAGGAAAAGCCTACACCTGCACTTGTTCAGTTGATGATATTCGAGATAAAAGAATGACCGGAGAGGCCTGTGACTGTCGATACAAACACAACGGGGAAAGTATGCTTTCATGGCAGAACATGCCTAAAATGAAAGAAGGCTCTATTATTCTCAGAATGAAAATCGATTTAAAGCACAAAAACAGTTCCATGCGTGACCCTACAATATTTAGAATCATAAAAAAACCACATTGCAGAATTGGTGATAAATACACTGTTTGGCCTAACTACGACTTTGAAAACGCTGTAATGGATGGATTAGAAGGCGTAACCCATCGTTTCAGATCAAAAGAGTTTGAGATGAAAAATGAGTTGCAAAGATACATTCAGAAACTTCTTGGCTTTAATGAAACTTCAATTTACGAGTTTGCAAGGTTCAACATGATAGGAGTTCCTAGTTCTGGCAGAATCATCAGAGAAATGGTTAATAAGAAACAATTATCTGGTTGGGATGACCCTGCTTTGACTACAATAGTTGCTTTGAAAAGACGAGGATTCTTACCTGAAGCGATAAAAAACTTTGTTCTAAGCACAGGCATCACAAAAGCCGAGTCAACAAAGACCTGGGATGACCTAATAGTTCATAACAAACGATTACTAGATGCAGAATGCAACCGTTATTTCATGATTGAAAAACCCGTCAGGATTAGGGTTCAAGATGCGCCAGAAATGAATATTAATCTAAAACTACACCCTGAATATCCTAAAAGAGGAATGAGAGTTTTCAAAACAGATGAATTGTTCTACATTTCAAACAATGACATAAAGAAATTCAAAGACAAAAAAATCTATAGATTAATGGACTGTCTTAATTTTTTGAAAAAGAACGGTTATTACATATTTAAAGGTACAAAATACGAGGATTTTAAGAAGAATGGTGATATGATTATACATTGGCTCCCAGTCATGAAAACACTGGTTGATGTCAAAGTATTGATGCCTGATAAAAAGGTTGTAGAAGGCATTGCAGAGCCTCTCGTGGCCGGTCTAAAAGTTGGTGATATCATACAGTTCGAAAGGTTCGGATTCTGTAAACTAGAAAAGAAAAATAAGAGTTTACATTTTATATTCACACATAAATAGTTATTTGAAAGAAATTATTTGATAACCATATTTTTTTATTTCTTCTTCTGAGAAAAATTTAAGATTTTTTGTTTTAGCAACATAAGTCACTGTTTTTTCCATGACTCTGCCAGTATAATCTTTTGTTTTAGGATCCCATTCTCTTAATACAAGTGTGTCTCCTTGTTTGCAATCCCAGTCAGCCAAACGTAATTCAAATGTTTTATCTCCATCTAAAATCTTTTGAAAGTACTCTGGCCAAGTCTTTTTTTCAATTCTCATAATAAATTAGAAACTATTCCTATATATAAAATTTATTGACATATAAATAGTAAGGTTTAAATAGACTTTATTCATATTATCTGTTAGGTGATTAACAATGTCTAATTTATTCATAGTAAAAGCTAAAGTTAAGGAAATAGCAGGTGATTTCAACGTAGCCGGAGATTTCTCCATTGCATTGAATGAAAAAGTCAAAAAGCAAATTCTAGAAGCCATCGAAAGAGCTAAAGCCAACGGTCGAAGAACATTAATGGCCAAGGATTTATGATTTTAGTATAAAATTATATTCAAAAATCTATGATTTTTGTTGTATAAGAATTATTTCTTAGGAGGAGGCGGCAGGTTCAATAAATGTATGCTTGATTCTTCTGTCTGAACTTCTTCAACGGGTTCAGTCAATTCTTCTGGTTCAACTGTGTCTATTTTCTTTTTATAGGCAAATTCTTCATCAAATATTTGCAGTTCATCTTCCAATTCTTCAAACATTAAAGAAGAAATAGATGCACCTTTATACTCTAAACTGCCAGAAACTTTGACTTTAGCTGCTTTTAGTTTTGTTCTCAAAGAATTAATTTTACCCTTTATTGACATAAGCTTGTCCTTACTAAGCTTTCCTTTAACTTTTCTGAAGAGTTTCTCGGCAGTGGCCAATTCTTTTTTCAAGGTCTCTAGAGAATCATTGCTTTGAAAAAGAAAAGTGTGGGTTTTACCATCTTTATTGACCTTAACAGTGGTTCGAGTATGTTTTCCTCCTGAAGCCATTAAAAAATCTCTTGCTAGAAAATTCATTTTAGTCTGGGTCTTGGAGCGAATTCTGATTTGATGTCAGGCATTGGATCAACTCTCATTGAATCGCTTCTCATTGGTTCGGGTCTGCTGGGTCCTACTGAAGGTGGAGTTATTGGAGCAGGCGTTTTTCCTTTCAACATACTGGCCAATGCAAGTATTGCTTCTGCAATCTTCCGATTTTGATCAGATATTTCTTTTAAAACCTTTATGGGACTAGAATCTTTGTATTCGTTAATCAAACTTTCTTCTGTACCTTCAAATATTATAATCAGTCTATTAATGGAATCATTTAATTCTTCCATGGCACTTAGAAGATTCTTGTTCTGTTTAGTTCCAGGATAAGGATTTTTCTTAAAATGTTCAATTTCGCTTCTAAGTTTTTCTAATTCTTCATGTGGTAGAAGTTCATAATCGTCAACCATTAGCTACACCTCTTTTAACACTTAGAACATTATAGTATATAAATTTTATGTTAAAACAAAGGTTTTCACAACCTCTTTTTCAATTGTTTTTCTGGCAAAAAGTTCATATATTTGAATACAGTCTACCATCTGCTTCTTTCAGCTTTTTTTCATCTATCAAAATTTTTCACCTTCAAAAATTTTGGGAGATCCCAAAAATCTATAATTTTTTATATCTAACATTTCATAATCGCCCCCTTTGAATTAACCTATAAAACAATTCTGCACCATATAAAATTATGTTGAGAAATTAAGTTTAATAATTATTTCGGGATTAATCTCGGAAGATTTTTGTTTGAGCCGAAATATTGTCGGAAATTCTTGGTAAAGGCATATTAAAATGATAGAACTTAAACAATTTTTATTTTTCTATTCTTTTTTTCTTTAAATTCAAATAATTTTTATCAGAAATTATTGATTTACCAGTTTTTTCTTCAAGTGCTTTTCTTGTGTTTTTTGCTATGTTTCCACCTTCTTTAGCAGAAGTTTTACATTCTTTTAGTCCTCTGGAGTCTTTTGATTTAGTTATGTCTGTCGTTGCTTTTTCTCCAACCATTGTCAGAATTAATTCCCAATCAGTCATGTGATCTCGCAGGTTTTGGTTTTTCTTTTGCAGTTGTTTGAATTCTTTGTATTCTCCGACTGTCTTTCCGAATGTTGCTTTGCTTATTTCGTTTGTGAGTATTGCAAATTCTTTTTCTGTTTTGATTTCTCGATTCTTCCATTCATCTGTTAACTCTTGCCTTATTGCAATTCCCCTCAGTCGTTTATCTATCCATTCTTTTGGATAACCTTTGAGTTCATAGTATTCTTTGATTCTGTCTTGTCCTAGTTCTGGATTTTCTATCTCTTCTATTCTTTCATAGCCAACTTGTGCTAACCATTGTTTGAATGGTTCTGCTTTTTTAGAAGGAATTGATTGAATAATTCTAAACATGTTTTTTGTATTGGCGCAGTCTGTAGCTCTCATTTTACCATCTCTAGATTCTAATTTCAACTGTACGATTTTATCGTATGGTTGAAATCCTTCTTCTAAAAGTTTAGATTTAAGATCTGACCAATATCTTTTTGGAATGGAACTCGCTTCCAAGACAAAAATAACATCTATAATAGAAAACCACCATTCTTCTTTATGCCATGTTCTTCTGATTTTTTTATCTTGAAAAACAACTAATTTATTGTTCATAGTTCCATATAACTTGTTTTCATTTAAATACTTTAGGGACGCGTGTCCAGTGCTAAAATAATTCAGTTGTTTTAATCCCTTTCAAGTAGTTACAACCGAAACATTTATATACTAGAAATGACATATTTATGTGCATGACAATTAGAACAAAGGCTACAAATGGATTAATCACATTAATGATAGGGTTCTTAGGATACGGATGCCCGGGAAATATAACTAAACCAGATGAAGCACCAATATTCGTCAATGCAACACCTACAATAGAAACTACAATTACAAAAATGGGTGAAACCCACACCGTAAGAGGAACAGCAGAAGACCCAGACGGAGACAGCTTCCAATACAAAACACTAAAAGACGGAATAAAAGTAAACGACACAAACGAATACACATTCACAATCGACAAAAAAGGAATAACAAAAATAGACATTATAGCCTACAACGATTTATCAGACACACTAACAAGAAACTTCTCAGCAGAAAACCAAACACCAATAGCAACCAATCCAAACATTACTCTAGCCGAAGAAGAATCAACAACTTTATCTAATTTAGATTCAGACCCAGACGGAGATTCTTTAACCAGAAATATAACCTCCACAAGCAATGTAAATGCAAACTTTAACAGCAACGGACAACTAGAAATAACAGGCCTAGAAAACTATTTCGGAACAGCAAGCGTCAACTACAGAACAAGCGATGGAAACGCAAGTAGCAACGGAATTGTAAGCATTAATTTCACAAACACAGCAGACGACCCAATAGCAAACGCCGGAAGCGACAAAAACGGATTGATAAATCAAGAAATAACACTTCAAAGTTCAAGTACACACCCAGACAGTCCATTAAGTAACATTGTAGATTATCAATGGAGACTATTGAATGGAACAGCACAACTAAACGATGCAGATTTAGAAAACGCTAAACTAATAGCAAACACCAAAGGAGAATACGAAATAGAACTAAAAGTAACCGATGACAAAGGAGCAACAGATACAGACACAGTAAAAGTAAACATTAACTCATACTCATTCATAGTAAACGCAACAAATGTATTAGACGATACAGGCGTTGGCGGATTAGAAGTTGTTTTGAACGGACAGTCGGCAATCACCGATGCCAACGGCCGAGCAGAAATAGAATTCGCAAGCCCAAGCGTAAGCGGAAACTTCCTAATAAAAGACGAAGACGTCGATGGAGTAATAGGAGATTACTTCAACTTCAGCGACGATGTAAGCGTTGGAACAGGACTAGAAGTAAACGTAGAAATGGTGCCGAACTTAGAGTTTGAAAGTCAATATTATGATAGTATGTTTGATATGATGACGCAGTTAAGAGGAAGTAACATAATTGGAAGACAACCAGGAGACTGGCCTCAAGACTATCCTGTTCTTGTTTATTTCAACAGAGATGAAATGCGTATGAATCATTATAACCAAGCATCGGAAGAATCCATCCAGCATATAAATGATAAACTGGGATGGGAAGT
>JBDRGV010000030.1:0-4892 GCA_043817405.1 archaeon
ACTTCGAAGATGAAATTGAAGAAATTACTGAAGGAACTGTTAAACAAATCGGAAACGGAGGAATGATTATGTCCTCAAAAAAACACATAAACAAAAAAGTTTATGTGTTAATCAGAAAAAATTAATTATCCGACACAGCACAAAACTAACAACTTCATTATAATTGTTAATTAAAGGCCCATACTCTGTTATGAGTTTTGAAGCTTTATTCCACCCTTCAGAACTTGGATTAAACTTTTCAATATTAAACATATCACTTTGCTCATTTAGAATAGTGATTAAATCATTCATATTATCAACAAACGATTTATATTTCTCAAAACTATCAACTGATTGTAAATCCATAGAAGGTAATTCTGCAACTTTCAAAGGTAATGTTTCGTTTGTAAACTGTTTTCCTACTGATACTGCTTGTCCACCCAAATTATTATTACAGCCTGCAAGCAAGATTAAAACTACCAATAATAAAGCAATAATTTTATTCATCTTATTAGTTCATATTTTATTTCATCAACCCTCTTTGATAGCTTCTAACTGGTTTTAATCCGACACCGAGAGCAAATAAAATAAGAGCAATTACTACAACTAAAGCCATAAATCCTTTTGAATTATTTGTAATTAGTTTATAGAAAAAATTACCTGATGTTTGTTCTATTTCTCCTTTTGGATTAGAAATTAAACTTTTAGTTTCAAGAAGTTTAGATGCAGTTCCAGTTTCATCAATGTTTTTAACAACATTTGAAATAGCGTCTTCTTTGGCTGGATTTAAAACTGAAAGAACTGCTAATATGATGCATATTGTGAACACTAAACCAATCATTTTTTTGAATTTATATACTGTGTAAGCTGGAGGCATTTTTCACCTCCTTATTTGTTTTATAACAGTATCTTCTAAATTGACAATACCTGCAATAAACTATTTCTTGAGTTTGTTCAAAATTCTTTTCTGATGTAGTATTCTCTTCCAAGTCATCGACTTTGCTTTGTAGAAGAAGCATATCTTTTTTTACCATGTCTTCAAATTCTTCAAAAGTTTTCAAAGTAAATTTCTTTTCAATAATTTCATCCGATGGAAGGTGCCAGAACAAAAAAACAATATCTTCAGGTTTCTTATCATATTTCTTCCAGAAGTAGTAAGCATATGTTTGTGCTTGAGAGCTTTCTTTGAAAGACTCTTGTTTGCCTGTCTTAAAGTCAATAATTATTATCTTACCATCTTCTTCATACGCAAAATCAAACATTGTAAAAGCTTTAAACCCATTAACATCACATTTACAAAATCCAGGTGAAAACATCCAATTCTCAGAAGGAACATGCAATAGGTTCTTTAGTTGCTCTGATTTCAAGAAGTTTTTCAAACAATTTTTTCCTTTCTCAATTTCATCATTTATTATTTCTTGAGATAATTCAATATTATATTCGTGCTCAATAATTCCACCTAATTTTGGTCTTTGTCGATAGGCTTTAGTTATAGATATTTGTAAGAAATCGTTAAACTTTTTTTCAAACAAAGATATTACATCAGGTTTTGATAAATTATTCTTTATAGCTTTAAGATAAGTATCAACAACTTCATGAACTATGCTTCCAGTAATTATTTGAATAATTTTTAAGTTTTTTAGAAGATAAAGTTCTTTTTGGTCGTCTGTTGCATCAAACTTCCATCCATTCCAGGAACCATAATAATTATAATAATACTTTTTAGCACATTCACTATAAGTAGAAAGTCTGCTCCCAGACCATATGAGTTCATTTTTCAGTTCCATTAATGAGGGTAATGAGTATTGATTTATAAATTTTACTGTCAAAAACCCAGTAAAATAATATATTTATCTGTCAAAAACTTGAGACACTAGACATTCTAGGGAAATATTTATATAGTAATTAGTATATACTCAGTAATATGACCAAGAAAGGAAGAGGACAAATTCTTGGACTTATTCTTCAGCAGCTAAATGATAAGTCTATGACTGCTAGCGAACTAGCGGATTCAATTAGTTCAAACTGGGATACAGTCAAGAATAACTTAGAAATTCTCGAAGAATTAGGATTGTGTAAGGGAACAACTGAAGGTAAGAAGAAAACAGTCTATAAATTAGAACAAATCAAGTATCAAACAGATGGAAGAACGTGGTTTGGACTTCCAATAACAGAAGACCAAAAGTTAATTACTGAAAAATACTTAGGAAGTGCTAAAGAAGCATGGATAAGATTTACAGATATTAAACCTAATAGGACTCAAATTGAAAAAACAGTTTTTGAAATGGTACAAATCCAAAAAGAAAAAAATGTTCCTATTGGAATGTACTTATATGGTCCGGTGGCTTTGTTACACCCAGATCAAAGTAGTTATTCAGGATTTGATGACCATTTAGTTGAATCGGCCAAAGATATTGTAAATCATCTAAAAACATTCAAATATTCTAAATCAATGATTTTTGAGTTATATAAACGGTACGATATGAAAGCTCATAAGAACAAAATTGAATTTGAAGAAGCACTTATGAGAGGCGTAGACGAAGACTCCAAAGTACAACTAATTATTACGCTAAATAATATTTTAAGAAGTTATTCTATTGATAAATGTATATTTGATAAAGTTATTGTTTCAGTACAAGAAATTCTTGATGAATACATATCAGTTATTTCCAAGTTAATATTATCTAATAAACCAGATTATATTAACAAAGAACTACGAGAACCAATTATTGACTCTTTTAGTAAGCTATGGACTTTATTGGCAAGAATTATGTTTTTAGAAGATATGAAAAAATATATTCCAACAGATATAATAAAATGTTCTTTAGCAAGAAGCTTTGTAGATATTCTTAAAGACGTGGAATTATCAATAGATATGTTATTTGAATTCATACCAAAAAAAGAAGTAAAGCCAAATCCTTCATTTGCTAAATTTGTAGGTATAGCTAAGAATTAAGGTAAACTCTCAGGCTTACAAACATAAATCATCTCAATACATTCTTCAGGAAAACCATCATTATCTCTTGAGACTAAAGCTTTAGCAGATATTTTAACAGCAAGTATAGCATGTAATGGGTCTTGATAGTGTTTTGGTGAAATTTTTCTCGCTTGTTTCTCATCATCAGCTGTCTGTTCAGCTTTGACAAGTAAATCTTTTTTTTCAAATTCAGCAAGAAAGTTATCCATGATGGTTTCATCTTTGCCTTTTTCTCTTAATTTGTTCTTAACTTCAGAAATCACTAATCTAGAATACCCAAGCTTAAATTCGCCATTATCAACTCTGTTAAAAAAGTTAATTGCTTCTTCATAAGGTGAAAGCCATCTTCCATCTTCTTCAAAAAACAGGTTTAAGTAAATGTTAGCATCTGCGTAAACAATTTCTGCCATAGTATTCATAAATGTTAATTAATATAAAAATATTCTTCTCCCAACCCACACCCAATGTTCTCCCAACCTTCTCCTCTGCAATCATATGTCTTTACTCACAAATCAATCCTTTTAGTGTATGTTCTCATATTACCTATAATCAAAGCTTCTCATCACCTAATTCGCTAGTTTTAACTGCTTAACTTTGTCTAATAGTTAAATTAAATCACTCATTACTATTAATGTGCCCTATGTTGGGTGCATAGCGGTATTTTTTGATTTCGTTAGTTTCTACTTTTTCTGTTAAACCATTCACTTTCAAATCTATTTCTTTCACTGATTGTTTCTGCATTGCTAGCTCTTCTCTTAGTCTTTCATTCTCTCGTCGATATTTATTCATTTCGTCTGCTTTGATTGTTTGTGTGATTATTTCTTCTTCTATGCCTGATCTGTCTATGTATCGTTGTGGCATTTTGCTTGAAAAAGCCCATCCGTATCTTTTGCATAGTTGTGCGTGTGATATGTGGTTTGCATAGTAAGTTGCTGAGCTATGTCTGAATAGGTGTGGGTAAACGCTTCTTCCTAAAACCTTTTTTCCCATTCTATTAAGCATTTTTCTTATTCCTGCTTCTGAATAGGGGAATAATCTTCCTTGTTTATTACTTAATCCAATATAGTTCTTCAAGATATTAGAGTACAAGTTTATGCTAATGGTTCGGCCAGTTGTCTTGCTAGTTCCATGCTTTACTCTTAAGTAGACCGTGTCTTCTTTTATAGTTACATCCTCATGATTAATGCTTAAGAACTCACTAATTCTAAATCCTCCATCAAACAACATCAAGATAACTGTTTTATGGTCTAAGTTACACATATCTGCTAATCTTTCAATTTGTTCTCTTGTTAGTGCTTCAACTTCTTTTTCTTCTACAAATGTGTCAATCCAGCTAACCAAGTCTGGATAGGTGTGTCCTCCGTTGTTCCACTTGTAAAACTTCCTAATAATCTTCTTTATGTCAGTCTTTGTTTCGTTAGAATAAGGCAACCCGTTTTCTCTGCAAATAGCGTTGTTTTTAAGCTTCATGATGAATAGCTTCATGTCATCATCATTAACAACGTCAAAGCCCTTCCCAATCCATTTATCGAACTTTAAGAGGTAAGTGAGTAGCTTATTCAACCTACTGGGTCCAATCTCTTTTTTAGCACTATTCTTAATGGTCTTGCCAATAGCGCAATCAGCTAAGAAATCAAGAATTAACTTTCGATTCTTAGCATTCATCAACAGGTTCTCTCGAACCTTCTCCAAACGTTTCTCATAACGAGAAAATACAAGTTTCACTTTATAGTGAGTATTACCAACACTATTATTTAAACCTTTTCCTATAAGGGCATCAGGACAAAAAGTAATAATGCCCCGAGCGGGATTCGAACCCACGTCTTCGGCTGTTTTTAGGCTGGAAATTGTTGCCGATCAACATTGTTTGCTCTCCGAACCTTCGAAAAGCCGAAATGATTGGCCGGGCTACACCATCGGGGCAACGCAAATAGGC
>JBDRGV010000031.1:0-12204 GCA_043817405.1 archaeon
AAAAAATCTTGAATCATCTTCTCATAAAGCATGGTTGTTTTAATACTCCACGAAGCCGGAAAACATCGATGATAATTCTGCCAAGTATATCTTTCATCCAGAAAAACAATGACTCCCTTATCACTGCCAGACCTGATACAACGACCAGCACTCTGTAAAGTTTTGTTAAAAGCAGGATACAAATAACCATAATCCCAACCCTTACCGAACTTCTCATCGTAATAATTAATGAGAGCTTTAGATTCTAAATCAGGTTTTGAAAGAGGCAATCCAACAATGACTACGCATTTAAGATAATCACCTGGTAAATCTATTCCTTCACCAAAACTACCTGAAATAACAGCTAGAAGAACTGCGCCAGTATCTTTATATCCTTTGAACTTTTCAAGCATTTCATGTTTTTCGGTCTTTGAAAGACCAGGACGCTCAGTAAAAATAGTTTTGTTACACGAATCATTGAAATCCTTATAGATTTGATCTCGCAAATAATAACTGGGAAAGAAAACAGCGCTATTACCAGGAACTTTATTAACAACCTTGGCCATTATGGTCGCAATATCCTTATATTGTTCTCTGCTTCGAAGCTCATACTTAGTGGAAGTCTTAGGAATAATAATGTTTAAACGATTTTCTTCAGGAAAAGGACTCTTATAGGTCTCCTCTTCGGTTTCATCAAAACCCAATAATTCCTTATACATACTGGTCGGAGTTAACGTGCCAGACATCATAATTGTTGAATGAGCAGCCTCAATAACAGGTTTTGTAGACAAACTAGGATCCAAGCATCGATAACTCAAAACCTTTATTTCTTCACGAGCGCCCATCTGCTTAGAAATAATCCTTGTGAAACCTTCTTCACCACCAAGCCAAGCCTCCAAGAAATCAGCGATAGAACCAATATATGATTGTCTCTGAGTTTCCCTAATGTCATCAGCAACGGTTGCCAAATCACCGATTAATTCTTGATAATCCTGAACCTGATTTACTTTGTCAACAAAGACCTCTTTCTTAATGTATCTTTCTTCTTCATGGAAATCAGATAATTCAGTCAAAATGGTTCTTAGCTGAATCAACACATACCTTATCTGGTCAAGCTTGAATTTTTTAGCTTCAGAAACAGCTCTTGTCAACATTAAAGAAGTTAATCTGAAAGTGAACAAATCTTTAACCCTATTAGGAAGATTATGAGCTTCATCAACAACAACAATGATATCTTTCAGTTCTCGATCCATTCGCTTCAAAAAATTAGCGCTGATATCAGGATGAAAAATATAATTGTAATCACCAATGATAATTCTTGAATCCTTAGACAATGATAATGATAATTCATAGGGACAAACAGCATGTTTTTCTGATATTCGAAGAGTTTCCTCAGTCATCGCAGGACTGACAACTTTTAATTCAGCCAAAGCACTTCTGGCGGAAACTGAGAGCTTATCTTTATTCTTATAATTAGTGTAGAATTCGCATTTCTTATCTTCACGCATGGCCCTGCAATACTCATAAAACTCACCGGTGTACAAAGTTTGAACACCTGGCTGTAAACAAAGACCTTTCTTACCAATGATGCTGACAGCGTTAAATTTCTTGTTATGCTTTGATTGTATTTCCGCAAGCGTATCAATGGCTAATTTATGCTGAGTATGTCTGGATGTTAAGAAAAAAACAACCTTGTCATTATCCAAAGCATACTTCAAACAAGGAGCCAGTGCAGCAGCAGTTTTACCCAGGCCAGTGGGTGCATGAGCAATGAGATTACCACCTTTTTTAATAACCTCATCTATCTTTAAAAGAAGCTGTTCTTGTATGTCACGAACTTTCTCATGAGGGAATAGAAACTTGTCAAAATTCATAAGTGAAGGGAAAAATCGATGTTATATAAATTTTCTCAACTCATAATCGAAAAATATTCGACCTACTTTTTCTTCTCTAGAACTGATCTTTGCTTTCTTTTGGGACCGTTTTTCCACCAAATCTTAACTTTTTCTTTAAACCTATTGAAACCTTTTTCACTGGCTTCTCCGGTTTTCTTTATTTGTTTCTCCCATTCAACACTATAATCTCTCATAAACAAATGTACATCTTTAATTTTGAAACCATACTTATTGAAACCAACGAAATGTTCAATATCTTTTCTATGACTTTCAGGATTCTCAGCAGGGTAACCAAGGGTTATGATTGCTTGAGGCCTTGCAATGGCAGGAATTTCAAACATCATACTTATTTTATCCTCATCAAAAGCACCAATCCAGCAGGCACCTAAGCCTAAATCATGAGCTGTTAAAAGCATGTTTTGAACTGCACAAGCACAATTTTGAACAGTGTAAAGTCTTTTACCTCTCAAACCATACATTCGTTCAGCCTTATCAATACGCCCACAAACAACAATTGCTGCCTGAGCATGATAAACGACTTCTTGACGTAAACAATGCTCATAAAGCTCTTTTAGAATAGGTTTTTCAGTGACTAAGATGAATTGCCAATTCTGCATATTACCTGCACTAGGAGCATAGGTACCTGACTCCAGAACCTGCGTTAACTTATCAAATTCAATAGGTTGCTCTGTGTATTTCCTAATAGAACGTCTATTTTTTATGGCTTCAGATAGCTCCATAGAGTTATTTTAGAATTCAGATTTTAAATATTTATCTATTAAACTATTCTATAACCACAAATATGACAGAACCTTGATTGTTGAAAATTTCTAGCTTTACATCTGGGACAATAAACAAATCTCAAACTTTTACCGGACTTTTTTTGTTGGCGTAAAATAGCTCTTCTTCTGCTGGAAGGTGCAAATATGAGCTTTACGATTCCCCAGAAAATGAATACTACACCGATGTAGAAGAATATTTTAAAAAAAGGTTCGCCGGTCGTATCAATGAACTGATAATATGCTGCCAATACAATTCCTATTATCAGATAAAAAAATCCGTGAATGCCCATGAAAAACATTATGATTGTTTGATTATTAAAACTTTTCTAAAACTCACAGAGTTTTAGAACCAAAAGCATTTGGAGCTTTTGATTTCTAAAAAAGGCTCAGATTTAAATATAAAATTCATTTTCTAATTTTTATGAATGAAGCAACTATAGATACATTATATGCAAAAATAGTTGAGAAGTTTGAAACCTTTAAATCTGAAAATGAAGGTGTAGATATGACTGGAACCTACAGGACAGAAATTATTTCTCGAAAGATTAATGTGTTTAAGCAAATGGATATGTATGTTAAAGCTGTATCATCTGCTCAAAGAAAAGCTCTTGGAACTAATATTAATTCAGAGTACCAACAATTATTAGTTGTGGGTGGAGTGATTGCGCATATGAATAAGGATGATGTAACCAAAGATTATATGATGGGTTTGGCTAAGAAACTATCTGTAGCAACAGAATAAATTCTAAGAAAAATGAATTAAATTATTGTGTGCGCTTAATTTCTATTTTTTCTTTATATTTAACGGCATCACTGATAACTTTTCCAATCTTGTTTTTCTTGTTAATCTTTATGATTGATTTCAAACTGGCTTTAGCCGTTAGTGCGTAATCTCCCTCTATGAAAATATCAATATCAGCATCAGAATACTCCATTGGAAGCATGAATATGATGTTGCTTTTATGTATTTTAACTGCAAAATTAATGTTGTCGCCAGAACCATCTCTTACTTTTGTTTTAGTGGATTTTTGTAAATCCCTAATATCAATATTAAGACCTAGTTTCTTCTCAATTTTTTCTATGTTTGAACCGCCTTTGCCAATGATTGCTGAGCGATCTTTTTCAGGGACATGAACGATGCATTTATTATTTGAAACAACTTCTACTTCTACTTCATTTGTGTATTTCAAAAACTCCTGTTTAATCGTACTCGCAGCCAACTCATGGGTTGGATTGACAGTTTCGCTGGATACTGGAATAACAACGGTTTCTTCACCATATGAGTATATTTCGAACTCTAATCTGCCTGTGTTGAAGTCATTAATAACCACAACCGGCCTTGCAAGATCCTGCTCAAACATTCCGGAAGGAACTTTTACTTCCATACTCAATGAGAACACGTTTGCTATTCCGCCATTTTTTATGAAAATAACAGTGTCAACGATATGAGGAATAACTCCTAATTCAATTCTACCGATGAATCTTTGAATTGCATCGATTGGCTTGGTTGCGTGCATAACTCCAATCATACCAACACCCGATAATCTCAAATCTGCAAATAGTCTGAAATCTTCGGTGTTTCTCATCTCATCGAAGAAAGTGTAGTCTGGTCTGGAAAGCAATAAAATATCATGTATTTCTTGGCTGCTACCGTGGCTGATAGCGTATTGAGTTACATCAGGAGGTAGAACTAAATCACGTGGAGCTTCGACCGTTTTGATGACTTTATTCTGAGTTGCATAGTTTTCTGCCAATGCCTGCGCAAAAGTAGTCTTTCCATGACCTGGAGCTCCTGCAATTAGGATTCCTTCAGCTTGTTTTGCTAGCCTTTGAGCTAATTTTTCTTTAATATCATAGTCTTTTAATTCTAAACGCTTCACAGGTCTAACAGCAGTTATTTCATAGCCATCTGCGAAAGGTGGTCTTGTAATGACTATTCTATAATTAGCTAATTGAATGATTGTTGAACCTCTTCTTTCAATTTCAATAAAACCGTCTTTTCTAAAACCAGTTTCTTCAATTATTTGTTTAGCTAAATCTTTAACTTCTTCAGCATCCATTGGTTTATTGGCAATTTCAACATAATTCCATGCTCCAGGCACTCCTTTTTTAGCCTTAGGAATACATTCGGCTTTTATGTGAACACTCATGGTTTCTTTATCGAAGTATTGTGCTAAAGCAAGTTCTTTCTCTAATTCTTCTCTGGGAAACTCGTGCAATATAACGCTTATGCCTTTAGATTCAGCAACCATTGCTTGAACTTTATCTGCGGTAATTAGAGTGCCTTTCTCAGTTAAAGCAAGTTCTCTTATGACCGAATCAATTTCACCGCTTTTTGCTCTTTTGATTTCAAACTCTCCAGGTCTTACGCCTTTAAAAGAAATAGTGAATTTATGTTTCTTACTCATTTCTCGAAGTTTTTTTATTTCTTCCAAACCGAGATGACCAGTTTCTCTTCCACGATTGGCCTGCGCCTCCAATTCAGCAATGACTGCTTCGTGAATGATTATATTTTTTATTGTTAACTTCTTCTTTTCAATTTGTTTAGAAAGAATTCCTTCAATTATTACGCTTGTGTCCGGTATAATTTTTTCAATAGATGTCATGTAATAAGAAAGTAACCTGTGCGTATTTAAAGTTTGCTATGGATTTGTTCAAGGTATGTTTTAATAATTATTTTAAAACATTCAGTGTATTGTGTAGTATTTTTATTAATATTATCAATTAATGTATCAACTTTGATAAACTTAAAATCAGTAATTTCTTCTTCATAATTATAGAATGGTCCAGGATAAATAACTCTGAAAATAGTCGCGAACTCGAAACTATCAGGTTTAGGAATTTTTATTTTGAAAAGTTCTTCGAATTCCATGTTGGGCATTTCATGCTCGTGAAAAACTTCTTCTTGCAATTCTTTTTTAGCATTTTCAACATAGATTTCTCCTGATTCTACATGTCCTGCGGGTGAATCCCAAAGATTAGGACCCATAACTGTAGCACTTCGCTTTGTAATTAAGGTTTCTTGAAACGAATCATCTTTGAAAACTAGAATTGCACTGATTCTGTGAGGAAGATGAGGACCGCCCCTACCATGACACTTCCAAAATCTCTCTTTTCCAATAATATTATCGTTTTCATCCACGACATCAAGCCAATCGTCCATGAAAACTCGTTGTATAATAATACTATATATATTTTATGAAAGGAAAGCACTGGACATGCACACGCAGTCTATTTAAATCAATTTATTATATTAATTTTTAATTTCGCAAACAATTTAATATGAAATTAAAATTAACACCAGAACTCTCAGAGTTTATAGGTATGCATATAGGAGATGGAACTTTATACAAAACAGGTTATTCTCTTGTATGGGAAATGAGAGGGGATTTAAAAGAAAAAGATTACTACGATTTTCATGTAGTTCCGCTTCTAAAAAAACTGTTTAAAATCAACTTTAAAGCTAAAAAAAGAAGCGGTGGAAAAAACGGTTGTTATGGTGTTCAAACAACAAATAAAGATTTAACAACAACAATTTTGTCTTTTGGTATTAAACCAGGTAAAAAATCAAATATTTCTATTCCAACCGAAATCATGAATGCTGATTTCACAGTCAAAACAGCTTTTTTAAGAGGATATTTTGATACTGATGGATGCATAAGATTTGATAAGCCTAATAAAAGCAAAATAGCTTATTATCCGAAGATTGAATTTTGTTCTTATTCAAAACAATTAAGAGATGATTTACAAGAATTGTTGGACTCTGTTGATCTGAAGTCATATATTTGGAATGTGAAGAACAGATATGAACACAAGCTTTGTCTTGCAGGAAAGGATAAAACTTTGTTTTGGATGAAAAACATATTTTCAAGTAATCCGAAACATCAAAAAAAGTTTATTTTTTGGGCTTCGAATTTTCAGTAAAAATTCGGGTTTGTCCCAAGTCTTTTTTCAAAGGTTATAAATACTCCACTTAGCGTATAGAACGCTAAGGGAGGGAAAACAAATACGAGTTGTTTTCCAATGAAAGAAAAAACCAACCTCATTAAAAAAGTTAAGCTTTTGCTCAAAAAAGCAAAAGCACCGGTGCGTTTGCACCATTTTGGTCCAAAAACCTATAGTCTTTGGCAGCACGTTTTCGCGCTTTTTATTCGTGCTGAATGCCGTTTGAGTCATCGACGAACAACCAGTTTATTAAGAAAACTTGGTTTCGTAGTTGCAAGTAAAAGTACTCTGCAACGCTACACAAAAAAGTTATCTTTGCCTTTCTGGCAAAAAATCTTATCTCTAACAATTAAATCAGTTTCAAAAATTGTTAGTATTGATGGCACTGGACTTGAGAAAACCAGTGCCAGCGAACACTACATAAAAAGAATTGATCGAGAATCAATGTTTGGGAAAGGTTATCATTTCAGTATAGCTGTTGGTGAGAACAGCCAAATTCTTAGTCTTCGACTAAGAAAAAAGTATTGTCATGACATCAAAGACGTAAAATACCTTTTCACTCATTTACCAAACAAACTAAACATCATATTACTGGATAAAGGTTATGACGCTGAATGGATGCATAAATACTTCGCACAGCGAAGAGTGCGAAGTATTGCTCCTGTAAGAAAAAATGTTAAGCGAGGGTTTCATCGATTAGCTCTTAAGAGAGATTTTCCAACAAAGATTTATCATGAAAGAAATCGTGTTGAGAGTATATTTCACTCTTTCAAAGCAAAGTTTGGAAGTAGCGTTAGCTCTCGACACATCGCTTCTGCGAGAAGCGATGTGTATTGTAAAGCAATACTTCACAACATTTTTTTTATTTTAATAAGACTCTTGGGACAAACCCTAAAAATTCGAAACATTTATATAAATTTTTGAAGTGGCTAAAGATTAAGGGATTATCAAACCAGACTTCGAACGCCCAGGTCGCATAGTCTGGTATTGCGCAGACAGAAAAAGAATTCTTTTTTTGGCGTAAGATTGCTAATCCTGTTCCTTTGGAATCGTGAGTTCAAATCTCACCCTGGGCGTTTTTATTTCATAAAGCTTTAAAAAAATCTGTTTATTCCCAGAATAAATGTTAATCAAAGAAAATCTTCCGCAGTACAAGGATGAAATAGTTGAATTATACAAAACTTTTCTAAGCGAAGAATTTACAGGTGGAACAATCTTTGGAATTATTGAAGACGGAGTGCTGCAAGCTGTTAGTTCTGTTCGTTGCTATTCTGGACACTGGTACCTTAGAGGATGTGTTGTTAAACCAGAATTCAGAGGACAAGGTCTTCAAAGAAAACTTACTCAAGAAAGAATAAATTATATTGCAGATAAGACTGATGTGGTTAATGCATGTGTTTATCCTGGAAATAATTATTCCGTAGATAATTTGTTAGCTGAAAACTTTGTTTTTGCTGGAAACAAAAAACTTCCAAATGGAGATATTGTTAATCATTTCAAATTGGAACTACAAAAAGACAAAATTTAAATTACTTCTAAAAAACCATGATTTTATGACTAAAATAAAACTTAAAGTAAAAAAAGGATATGAGGATTTAGAATTACCTAAACATTCTACTACTGGCTCTGCTGCAGTTGATCTGAGAGCCGCAATCGACAAAATAATGGTTCTTAGTCCGGGCGATAGCGCATTGATTCCCACAGGCTTGTTTGTAGAGATTCCTGAAGGTTACATGATGCATATAACTCCTAGAAGTGGCTTTGCTTTGAAGTATGGTATAAGCATTGTTAATTCGCCAGGAATTGTTGACTCCGATTATCGTGGTGAAGTAGGTGTTATTCTGATAAATCACGGTGAACGATACTTTGAGATAAAACGTGGCGATAGAATTGCTCAAGCCACAATTATTAAGCATGAACGAGCAGAGTTTGAAGTGGTTGATGACATTTCCGAAACAAAACGTGGTTCAGGAGGATATGGTCATTCAGGACAGGAATGATTAAGAAGTAAGTTTTCTCCAATTTTCTTTGTAATAATCATAATGTTTTTGAAACTCTTCTCGTGGGGTAATCTCAATATCAAGTTCTTTCATTTTTTGCTTTAGCAATCTAAGATTTTCTTCTTTGTTTTTTTCATCAGACATTTTCTCTAACTCTAAAACATATCCAAACCCTTTAGAATAATCTACCATGACTTCTAAGCCTTGCCATTTGAACGCATTTCTTTTTCTAAACCATTTTATTTGAACATTATAACCAAGCACAGAAAATATTTTACCTGTAGTTTCAAAATCTTCTTTTTTTATATTAACTTCGAACTCCTCTCTTTGTTCGTCTAAAATCACACCTTTTTTCATCCATATTTTTGCTCCAAAGTTGTTTTTCTGCATTCTAAGATCTTCTTCACAGTCAAAATAATGTGATTCCTGATCATCCTTGTATAAGAATTCACCTTCTTTCTTAAAAAACTTTAATAGTTCTTCATATTTCTCTTTTGTGATAAAGGTTCTTATCTCAACTTCAATATTCATACTTTTGTTTATTTGTATTTACTATAAGAATTTTTTGGTAGTATTAACTAGTCTCTAAACTGATTTAAAATATTTTTTTGCGGTAAAACAGCATTTTTTGAAAAGAACTTTCTTATATGTCGGAATCAATTATATTCTTGAGGTGGTAATAATGACTTGGAAACTAGATCATTGTGGTTACCTATACGAAGATTATGAAGACGAAGAATAATAATCGCATCTTACGTTCGACTCCTGTTAAAAATCCCCTCAGCGTTTGATAATGGGAGTTGATTTTTCTTAGTTAATTTTATAAAGAGTTATTCTTTTCTGAGAATTACAATTAATTATAGCGGGGTAGGGCAGCCAGGAGTGCCCGTCGGGCTCATAACCCGGAGGTCGGTGGAAGTGGCCGGAAGAACCACTGCCGAATTCAAATCCACTCCCCGCTATTTTTTTCTTCCATATTTCTGAATTTTATTAAGATGTTTTTGATTTGAAAATCCAATTTCTTCCATCCATTTTTTTAGGTTTGAGAATCCGTAAATATCTATTCTGTTAGTGATTGCAAAACCTTTTTTGAATCTCTTATCAAATTGTTTGTAATTATAGGTTCTACAAAGAGCAATTCCCTTTCTCTCAAGAAAGATCGCTATTTCTTCAATAAATAACTTGTTTTTTGAAACCCCTGAAATGACCGGGTAATAGGGAATTTTTTTGTTTCTTTTTTTGAATGAGATACAAAAGTCTGTGTCTGCCACACCTCTTATGAACTGTGACACTAATTTTGCTCGTTTTATTTTTGTTGGAATTTTTATTTTGTTATACTTTTTTCCAATAGGATGTTCTAGTTTTTGTGTTAAGAACTCAACAATTTCTTTCGACCAGAATCTAACTCCATAAGTAGTATTTTTATGATGATGTTTTGGCTCAACTTTTTTATTAAATAATTTATAAATTAACGGAGAAACAATATTTTGATAGAATTCTTTTTCATCTTTTGGATTTCCAACACATGAAACTTCATAGTCATGTTTTTCTTTTCTGACATTTATACTTCCATCTCCCATAAGCACTCCGCTTAAATAAGCTAATTCTGGTGTTATTTTTAGTTTCATGTAATTTCACTCTGGAAACAAAAATAATAAAGAAATACTGCTTTATAAGCGTTATGTGTAGATGTCCAGTGTTTTTTCTTCGTTAAATTTATTAAACAAACTTATTTCTTAGTATTATGATAAAAAACCTTTCAGTTGATGATATTCCTATAATAATGGTTATTGGTGAATCAGCTTTTGGACATGTATATAATAATGAAGAAACTTTTCAAGATAGAATAGAAACTTTTCCTGAAGGTTGTTTAGGTTTTTTCCAAGAAAACAATCTTATTGCTTTTACTACTACTGAAATTTGGTCTGAAATTAATAAAATTGAATATAATTCGAAAGCTTCAGTAAATCATGACAAAAATGGTTATATGCTTTATGTGTCTGATATGGCTGTTTTGCCTGTGTATCAAGGAAAAAACATTGGATCTGAACTTATTAAAGAGCTTATTAATTTAGCAAAAAAATTAGATTTAGGATCTATTTATCTTGGCAGTTCCAAAGCCAAAGGTTTCTATGAAAAAAATGGATTTACATTTCTAAAACGGGTTGCAGATGATGGTCATCCCTATGACTTAATGGAGTTTAGGCTTTCTAAACTGTAAACATTCCGTCTTTGTAAATCACTTTGCTTTTTCCTTTTCCGTAGTATGCAGTTACTGTTCTGTTCTCTGTCGAAACAATGTCTGTGTGGACTACTGACTCGTTAAAGCCTAGTTTTTTCCATTTTGCTTTCGAAACTTTAGAAATGTTTCCTATCAATGATTCTTTATAGGCTTGTCCGACTGCGATGTGTGTATTTCCATACTTTCCGCCGACGTTCTCGTCGTACAATGTTTCGCCCATGAACTTTGTTATCTTTGAGAATCTTTTGTCTGTCAGGGAGAATTCTCCTACTTTGTTGGCGTTTTCCTGTTTTATCATTTCCTTTAGAACTTTTTCTCCTGTTTTAGCTTTTACTTTTGTGACTAATCCTTTTTTGAACTCTAGGTATGCTTCTGTTATTAGATTACCGTAGGAGTAGAGTGGCTCTGTAAATTGTATGTGTCCTTCTGTTCCTCTCCAATCAGGCGATATGAATATTTCAAAGCTTGGAATATTTCTTCCTGAGCCTCCAAGCCATTGTCTATTGGTTCCTAGTTGTACCCATAAATCCGTTCTTTTGGATTTCACATTTACTTTCTCAATTTTTAGTTTGTCTAATTCTTTTTTTATTCTTTCAACTTCTCTTGTCACTTCTTTCCATTTTTTTATAGGATTTTTTTCATCTAAGAAACATGCTTTAACTATTTGTTTCCAGTATTCTTCAATAGTCATTCCGACTTCGTCTGCCATTGCTTTTGTGGGGTAGAGTCCTAGTGTCCAAGTGAATTTTCCTTCATTTTCTTTTTTCACACGCCATTCCAGGTATGGTTTGTAGGTTTTTTGTTTGCGCATGATTTTCTTTGAGTTTATTCCTTCTAATTCTTTCTTATTGGTTTCTGCAATTATGTAGACTGAATGGTCTATCTCATCCATTAATCCTTTGAGTTGTTTTCCTGGAAAATAATCCAGTTGTTGGTCTGATGCTAGTTCATAGTATTCTCTTGATATGTCGTCTGGAAAGTACTGTACTATTGGATTTCCGCCTGATTTAAGAACTGCTCTTCGTAAATGGACTAGCATTGGTTTTGCACATTCAGGGACTTGAATTAGAACTACTTCTCCTTTTTTTATTCCTTTGTAGCTGTTTAGTGCAAAATTTATTAGTAAGTTTGCATATTTCTCTAGTTGTTTGTTCAAAACTTGTTTTGACACACCAAAAACTTTGTTTTTGTTTGTTTCGCTTGGTTTAAATATTTCTTTTTTCATTACATTTTTAGGATACCTTGTGCTTTAGCACAAGTGTTTCCTGTTCCTCCATAAAGTTTTTCTAACATTTTTGATTATAAAGTTGCGCGCGACGAATACCGGCGCACGCATTCTTTGTTTCAGTTTAGCGTGAGCT
>JBDRGV010000032.1:0-37871 GCA_043817405.1 archaeon
CTTCGCACTTGTTGTACTGCATCAAGGCCTGCCGTGTATCGTTTGCATTCAACAATCACTAATCGTCCTTTTTTATCATGACCAAATACATCTATGAATCCAAACTTAGTGTGCTCTTCTCTTGATAATGGCTTGAAATCATCGCTTATTAATTTCGGATTGTCTTTTATCATGTCAGACATGTCTGCCTCTGTTCCTGCAATTAATTGTTTAGAACCATCTTCAAGTTTCCGAGACATGTAATCATAAATCCTTGATAGTTCTAATTCAAGATATTCCCTAGTTATAGAATTATGTGCTTTGAATAAAACACCATAGTCTGTCTTTATAAGTTCAACTTTACCGCCGGCCTTCATATAATTTATAGGGTTTCCACCTTCTGGCTGATGAACAAAAATAGTTCCGTCTTGCTTTACAGAAACAAGTCTATCGCCTTTTCCAAGCTGTGCTTCTGCTCTGCCACTATAAACTATTTTACATTTGCAAAAAAAAGTTATGAACTCTTTTTTCTTCATAGATTCTTCAAATTTATCCTCGAATTCCCTCAAATCCATGAGTTAAGAAAACAATATGTATTTCAAAAACTTTTTGGTTTTTGAATTTCCAAAAGTGAAAACTTTTGAAATTTTTAAAAAACTTTAGAAAAAATTAGCTAATTTAGCTTGAGTTTTCATTTCTTTCAACAATTTACTTTTATTTAGAAGATTATTAACATCATAGCCAAACTTCTTCTTAAGTAAAGCCCAGACATACTTCAACATTAATTCTTTAGAAGAGAATGTTAATGGTTTGTTACCCAGAGTTCTCCTGACAGTTTGTCTTACAACCCACACACCCAGAGGAACCCAATAATCATCTGTGACAAAGCGAAGCAATAATGCGGAGCCTTGTTTCTTCTCTCTCAATAAAAGCTCTGTAACAGGAAGTCTCGCAGCGTAGTAACCACCGACGGTGTTGTAAGCATACTCTTTCCTACCATCATAGTTTTCAAAGTCAGTGAATGTCTTGAGTTCTTTCAGCTTCCAAGCTTCATTGGGCATGTATGATTCAAATAATTCATAGGTCCATGTATCTGGGAAAAACATTATTACATAGAAATTACCCATATACTCACCAGAATAAACAGAGTAATCCATTTGATTAGAAAAATCCTTTATCTTTGCAATGTTTCTTTTACCAAGAGTATCATCAACAGCAGTTATGGACCATCTGGTTGGTACAAGTTTTCTCTGGAGTTTTACACCAAGAGTTCCTGCACTAAGAAGTTTTGTAAGATAATGTTCATCAAAATCGTTCTTCTGCAAATAATCAATGGCATCGACTGCTTTCAAATCAGTATCAGAGAAAACCTTGTCAACTTTATGAGGGATTTTAGGATTCTCAGTTATCTGAGCTTTCTTCAACTTAACAGTTGGCCCATAAGGAGTAATATCTTGAGAAACTTCTAATCTGTAATGAGGTTTTTTATCAAGATTAATTTCTACATCAACCGGATTCTTAGCCATACCAATCTCTTGAGTCATATCAAGCAAGCGATCATTGAAAGTTTTAACATTTAATTTAAAATTCGAGTTGATTAGAAAACTCCTCATGGAAACAATTTTAGGAATGTCAAAACCCTTATTGTACCATAGCAATGGATTATCATACTCATCTGTGACGTTTTCATTCGAAAGAATACCAACATTAACATTCGGATAACCATACCTACCAATAAAAACATTAGGCGCAGCACCAAAGAAATCCGCTTTAGGATCTTTATGCTTCTTAGTCATCTCATTAATTCTTTCATAGAAAAGATGAGCATTCTTCAGAACAGGATGTTCCTCGTTTTTCTTCCTAGGAGGCTTAACCACGAAATAAAAGAAATAATTGCTGTATTAATATTTTTTTACTAGTAAAGTTTAAATAGCACATAGAACAGCAAAAAGTAATGAAAGAAATATTGCTGTTAATATTAACCGCATCATATGGCATCATCGGAATAGTATCATTCTTAGCTTACTGGCCGACGATAAAAGACCTTTATCATGGAAAACCAAGTGCGAATGTTGCATCATATATTCTGTGGACTTTAACAGGCCTAATTGCATTCTTATACAGCATATTTATTCTGCCAGACTTCCTTTTTCAAATAGTCTCGTTCTTGGGATTCGCAGCCTGTGCAATGGTGCTGATATTGAGAGTTAGATTGGAATATAAAAAATAATACCCATAAACTTTAAATACGCGGCTTCACTAACTTTTCTAAAATGAGGTATAAGTATCAAGAAAGGTTCTCAAGCATTGGTAAGAAAAGCAATGATTTGAGAAGCAAAGTTGTAATGATTATAGGAGCTGGTGCTCTAGGATCAACAATTGCAGAGATGCTTCACAGAGAAGGTATTGAGTTAAGAATCGTTGATAAAGGCAGAGTTGAAATCAAAGATTTACAAAGTCAATCTCTCTACATTGAAGAAGATGACAATAAATTCAAAGCTAAACAAATAAAAAAGCATCTTGAAGACATTGATCAAAAGAATAAAATAAGAACCTTTCACGAAGACCTTATGAAAGAAAACTTGTTCTTATTGAACGCAGCAGATGTGATTATAGACACTTCTAACAATTTATCCACCATGAAAATGATTGGAGATTATGTGAAAAAGAAAAAGCCACTGATGAACTGCAAATATGGCGGTTCACAGGGAGCAATATTCATAGGTGATAAAAAACATTTGTTTAAAGAAGTGGTTGACAAAATCAAAATTCCTGAAATAAAAGATGAAGGACTCATCAACGCAACCATTCACATGGCTGCAGGAGTAATCGTTTCTCAAACATTGAAAACCTTAGTCAATGAAACAATAACCGATAACTTCATCGTATTCGATGTCTGGAAAGATCAGATAAGAAGAGTGAGTATCTAATTATTTATCGTTAAGTTAAAAGAAAAAAATAAAAAAAATTAACTCATAAGAACAGCGGCACAAATACTAGTGCAACTATGCTCATAAGTTTGATTAATATATTTAGGCTTGGTCCGCTTGTGTCTTTGAATGGATCTCCGACTGTGTCTCCGACAACTGCAGCTTTATGTGTTTCACTTCCTTTTCCACCAAAGTGACCTGCTTCAATATATTTCTTGGCATTATCCCATGCTCCACCTGCGTTTGCCATGAAAACCGCCATTAAAAATCCTGTGGCAGTGACTCCCACAAGTAGTCCGCCTAGTGCTTCTACACCAAGAAAAATTCCAACTAATATTGGAACCACAACTGCCAAAACTCCGGGTAATATCATCTGATGCAATGCTGCTTGTGTACTTATATCAACGCATTTCTTGTAATCAGGTTTTGCAGTTCCTTCCATTAATCCTTTAATGGTTTTGAACTGTCTTCTCACTTCATTAATCATTTTGAAAGCAGCCGCTCCAACAGCATTCATGGTTAATGCACTGTAGATAAAAGGCATTAATGTTCCAAGGAAAAGTCCAACTATTACAAGAGGTGTACTAATATCAATTACTGAAAGACCAGCAACTTTTGTAAAGCTTACAAACAAAGCAAGCGCAGTTAATGCTGCTGAACCGATTGCAAAACCTTTTCCCATTGCAGCCGTTGTGTTTCCAACCGCATCAAGAGCTTCTGCTCTGGTTCTAGCTTTATGATCCATTCCGGCCATTTCCGCAATACCTGCGGCATTATCGGCGACAGCACCATAGGTGTCTGTTGCAAGTGTTATTCCTAATGTTGAAAGCATTCCAACAGCAGCAATCGCGACACCGTACAATCCACCAAAATGAAACGATAGAAGTATTGCTCCACAAACCGCGAGAACTGGAATTATTGTACTAATCATACCAACACCTAAACCTCTAATTATGTTAGTTCCCGCACCTGTTTTAGAATCCTCTGCAATTGAAATAACTGGTTTGTTATCTGCAGAAGTATAGTATTCTGTTGATAATCCAATAACAACTCCTGAGATTAATCCAGCCAAAGATGCCCAAAACAGGTCAAGGCTTCCCATATAGAATTTTATTACAAAAAATGAGAACACCACCATGATTATGGATGCTGCAAACATTCCTTTGTTTAAAACTGAACTAATATTATTGCATTTTGATCTTACAAAGAAAGTTCCCAGAATAGATGCTAGGATTCCGAACCCTGCAAGTAGTAATGGAAGAACTGCTCCTTTGGTTGCAAAAATTAAAGTTCCAAGAACCATTGCTGCAATTATACTATCAACATAGCTCTCAAATAAATCCGCACCCATACCAGCAACATCTCCAACATTGTCTCCGACATTGTCTGCAATAACCGCAGGGTTTCTAGGATCATCTTCAGGAATACCTTTTTCTATTTTTCCAACAAGGTCAGCACCCACATCTGCTGCTTTAGTGTATATTCCACCACCAACTCTTGCAAACAATGCTATGCTTGAAGCCCCAAAACCAAATCCAAAAATAATGTTCGGGTCATTGTATATCATGTAAAGAACTGTGACACCTAAAAGTCCCAGGCCAACAACAACCATGCTCATGACAGTTCCGCTAGTAAACGCCAGGTTCAAACCTTTTTTCAAGCTTTTATCAGCAGCATAGGCAGTCCTTACATTAGCATGAGTCGCAATTCTCATACCTATGTTCCCAGCGATGCCAGACAATATGGCTCCTGCAAGGAATGAATAAGCTATCTCCTTACCTATTAAGAAAAACAAGACAAGGAAAACAATGATGATGAAAAATACCAGAATTTTATATTCTCTCAGAAGAAAAGCCATGGCTCCTTCCCTGATAGCACCTGCTATCTCTTTCATTTTATCAGTACCCTCAGGATGCTTCTTCACCTTAACGGCTTGAAAAACCGCAAAAAGAAGAGCAAGAATACAGATTATAACAATATACCATAACATTTTACCCAAACCTCCTTATTAAACTAAATCTGAATTGGAATAGTTAATATATAAAAGTTGTGATGTTAATCTTTTTTAAAAAGCATTGATAGAATAAGACAATAAATCTAATATAAACTTTTTGATTAAAGACCTCTTTCACACATAGGCCTCGATTCAGGCACACAACGATCACTAAGAGTATAAAATAATTCTTTCTGAAACAAAGCGTAATCTTTGTCAATATTTTTTCCTTCTTTTATATGAGAAAAAAGTTTTTCATAATAGTCGCTTAGTTGTATAAATTGATCTGGATTTTTATATTCTTTAGTCATTCCATTAAATTCATGATAAGTATCTAAACTTTGAAGAGCTTCATAATTAAAAGGTATACTCTCATTTTTTATATATTCAGCTCCTTTAGCACCTCTTTTAAAAATTTCTGAGAAATCATCAGCTGCTTTCAAATCATCTCTAAGATCTTCCTCCCCTATTCTCGAAGATGATTTTTTTGCATCACCATAACACCAGATATGAGAAAACAACATGCCTAAATCTAGAAATCTACTTGATAACCAATTAGAACCATTCTTTCTGTCAAAAAAAGCACCTTCAGGTCCGGCTCCGAAAGTTCTGTAATGAGACTCTGTAAATTCTTCCATACACTAATTGTATGAAAAGTCTTTATATATGTTACATTGATTTTTTTATCAACCATTTAGTTGATTTATTGGAATTTTTTTATAGGAATAACTTTTTAAAACAAATACCTTTTGTCATTTCATGGCCATCACAAAGAAGCAAATATTGGAAATCAGAAAAGCATTGGATAAAAGCGTCAGACCTTTGTTTTTTTTCGACGATGATCCTGATGGAGTTTGTTCTTTTCTTCAGCTTTACAAATACGTTGGAGATGGTTATGGAGTTATTCTGAAAATTGCTTCTGAATTAAAAGAAGACTTTGCTCGAAAAGTTGAGGAGTATCATCCTGATCTGGTTGTAATTCTTGATGTGCCTCTTGTAAGTCAGGATTTCATAGACAAAGTTAGTCAAAAGATTATTTGGATCGATCATCATCCTCCTGTTAAGAGAAATAAAGTTAACTATTATAATCCCAGATTAGAAGATGATAGCGATAACAGACCAACTTCTTACTGGGCCTATCAGATTGCTAAGAAAGATATTTGGTTAGGAATGGCAGGTAGTATTTCAGATTGGCACATTCCTGATTTCAAAGATGAATTCATTAAGAAATATCCTGGTTTTTTCAAAAAAAGCATAAAGAAAGAAGCAGATGCCATGTTCACAACAAAGATAGGATTAATTGGAAAAATTATTAGTTTTAATCTAAAAGGTAATGTTTCAGATTCCATGGCTTCTGTTAAAACCTTAACCAGAATTGAACATCCTGAAGAAATATTGGATCAAACAACTTCTAAAGGCAGGTTTCTCTATAAAAAGTTTGAAAAATGGAATAAAGAGTATGAAAGCATAATAAGCCAAATTAAATCCACAAAGAGTAAATTACTATTATATATCTATGAGGATAATAACACTGCATTTACAAGTGAGTTAAGTAATGAAATTCTTTACAAGTATCCTGATAAATTCTTAATCATCGGTAGGAGAAGAAATGGCGAAGTCAAAATGTCTCTTAGAAGCGCCACTGTTAAAGTACATCCAATTCTTATGAAAGCTTTAGAAGGAGTCGATGGACATGGCGGTGGTCATGATTTTGCTTGCGGTGCAGGTGTAAAAGAAGAAGACTTTGATAAATTCATTAAAGTTATTAAGAAAGAGTTAAAATAATTCTAAAAGTGAGAAACCTTTTTAAAAATAAATATATTTCTTTATTCTATGCTTGAAGAATCAGTTAAAAAAGGGTACATGAAATATGCAAAGAATGGTGCCATAATTGGAGGAGTAGCGATGCAAGTATTTTATTTCTATTGTTTAGCAACAAATCCGGACTTAAGAGAAACAATAAATAATGAACCTGCACAGGCAGTTGGGAGATATTTTGCAACTATTGCTTTCGGCTTGGCAGATGGTTGCTTCTTCGGAGTTTCTACAAAATACATCATAAATAATTTTGTCGAAATAAAAAATGAAATAAAAGATAGAATAAAACCCTTTTATAGTGCTAAAGAATCACAGGAATAATTACTTTAATTTAATCCACATTCTCTTGAAAACAGGTAAAGTCATCGTTGACAATACAAATGCTAGCGCAGGAACTATTGAATTAATGAAAGGTTTTGGAAGTCCTGCAAAGTAGAAGAAGATTACAATCACTATATATGTGAAAATAAAGACTATAACTTTTCTAGTAAAACTCGTCTCCCAAGCCTTGTCAAGCTCTACTTTCTTGTTTCTGATTTTGATATTGTTGATTTCTTTTTCAACGTCCATAATACAATAGAATAAAGAGAATATAAAAAAGTTTTGTTCTAGAGCAATATTTATATACTTTATACATTCAATATTAGAGAAAAGAGGCGAGAAATGGACGAACACAACGTTCCTATTAAGGAATTGTATGCAAGAGTGAATTCTTCAAAGGAAGGACTTACTAGTTCTGAAGCTAAAAATAGATTAGATGAATATGGTTATAATGTTATTGAAGAACATGATGATATTCCAATTATTCTCAAATTTCTAAAGCATTTCACTAATTTCTTCGCTTTATTATTGATGGGTGGTTCACTCCTAGCATTCATAGCAGAATATCTTTCTCCAGGTGAAGGAAATTTATACATTGGTATCGCTCTAATAATAGTTGTTTTTCTCAACGCCACTTTCACATTCATTCAAGAATATCAATCTGAGAAGATAATGCAGGGCTTCAAAAACATGATGCCTACAAAAATAATTGTTCTGAGAGACGGAACAAAGAAAGAGATTCTGGCCGAGGAACTGGTTCCAGGCGACATAATGTTTTTAGAAGAAGGTAATAAAATTCCTGCAGACGCTCGTTTGATTGATGAACATGTGCTTAAAGTTGATAATTCATCTTTAACAGGCGAATCAGAACCTCAACTTCGAACCCTTGAAAGCACTCATAAAAACATTTTGGAATCAAGAAACATGGTCTTTTCAGGAACCCTTGTACAATCAGGTACAGGTTTGGCATTAGTCTATGCAACTGGTATGAAAACTCAAATTGGAAACATTGCTAATTTAACTAAAAAAACTAAGAATGCAATTACACCTTTGAAAAAAGAGCTCCAGCATTTTATAAAAATAATTTCTGGAATTGCAATTATTTTAGGAGTTGTTTTTTTCATTGTAAGTTTAATTCTTGGAAATAGAATGCTGGGAAGCATCATATTCTCCATTGGAATAATTGTGGCTAATGTTCCTGAAGGACTACTGCCAACGGTTACTCTGGCTTTGAGTATGGCCTCTAACAAAATGGCCAAGAAGAATGCTCTTATTAAGAATCTTGAATCCGTTGAAACCCTTGGTTCAACAACCGTTATTTGCACCGATAAAACAGGCACAATAACTCTGAACAAGATGTTTGTAAATTCTGTTTTCATAAATTTAGAAGACTATAAAAAAGATGAAGATTTCAAAAGAATAGATGGATTCAACCAAGCATTAGGTATTGCTATTCTGTGTAACAATGCTAAGTTGAAAGATAAAACAAGTTACCTTGGTGATCCAACAGAAGGTTCTTTATTAACATTTGCTACGAGATTTGTTGACATTGACAGAATAAATTCTGAGCATCCCAGAATGGATGAAAAACCGTTTGATTCTCAAACAAAATGTATGGTCACCATAAATGAGCACCAAGGCAAACCATACTCATATTTGAAAGGTGCTCCGGAAGTTGTTTTGGAAAAATGCAACCGAATATTGCTCAACAACAGAGTTGAAAATTTGAGTGAAGAAATGCGCGAAATCATTGAAAACCATTACAAGAAAATGGCTTCCAAGGCTGAAAGAGTTCTTGGTTTGGCCTACAAAGAGAAACCTGAAAGCAAACATGATGAAGCGTTCATATTTGTAGCGTTGACAGGCATCATTGATCCTCCAAGACCAGAAATTCCTGACGCGATTGCTAAATGCAAGGATGCAGGTATAAAAGTTATTATGATCACAGGCGACTATAGTTTAACTGCTGAAGCAATTGCGAAAATGGTTGGATTAATTGACGTTAATAGTCCTAGTCACATAATTATTGGTGAAGAATTAAAAAAAATGACCGATGGTGAATTAAGGGAAGTCTTGAAAAAAGATAATCTAATTTTTGCACGCACTTCTCCTATTCAAAAACTTAGGATAGTGCAAGCTTTACAAGCCAATGGAGAAATAGTTGCAGTAACAGGTGATGGTGTTAACGATGCTCCTGCTTTGAAAAATGCTGACATTGGAATCGCCATGGGTATCATGGGTACTGAGGTTGCTAAGGAAGCCAGTAACATGGTTTTACTGGATGATAATTTCGCAACCATTGTTAATGCTGTTGAACATGGAAGAACAGTGTACGCCAACATAAAAAAATTCATAGCCTATATTTTAACGAGTAATGTTCCTGAAATACTGCCTTTCATTGCATTTGTACTTCTGGGGATACCGTTGCCGTTAACAGTTATTTTAATACTTGCCATAGACCTAGGTACTGATTTACTTCCTGCGCTTGGTCTTGGTAGTGAAAAATCAGAGTCAGATGTTATGAAAGAAAAGCCAAGGTCTAGAAAAGAACGTTTGCTTACTCCTCAACTGCTATTTACATCCTATGGTATTGTAGGAATGCTACAGGCCGCAGCAGGTTTTGCAGTTTATTTTTTCATACTTTATCAAGGTGGTTGGACTTGGGGTGCAGAACTTGCAGTGACCGATGTTTTGTATTTGAAAGCCATCTCAGGTTTCTTTGCAAGCATAGTTATTTGTCAGATTCCAGACGTTTTAATTTGCAAAACAAGAAAACAATCAATATTCAAACATGGACTACTGTCAAACAAGCTAATACTGCTCGGTATTGCAACAGAGTTGTTATTGGTGTGGATTATAGTTTATACTCCTGCCAATACTTTCTTTGGTACACACTCGGTTCCAGTAGCCCACTTATTGATAGCAGTTCCTTTCGCGATTTTGATACTTGTTTACGACGAATTTAGGAAGTGGCTTATCAGAAAAGACGTTAAGTTTGTTAAGAAGTATTTAGCTTGGTAGATTAATTTTTACTTATTACTTTGTAAGTTACTTCGGATAGACTGGATGAAAATAAAAGACTTCCTCCTACAAAATTTTTGTCCAATATATCTCCAACTTCGATTTCATTGCACAGAAAACCTGGAAGTTCTAATGGATAATTCATTCTATTCATTTCATTAGTTATATGTTTAGTTATGTCAAATGTGAAATTTGATTTGTATGATTCGATAACTACATCACAACTCTCTGTAAATAAATCTTCTAATTGGTTATTATATCCATCTCTCATCCAAACATTCGGATTATTTTCAGAAGGCAACATTCCTAAACTTTCAGTATTCACTAAAGCCAGTTTATAATAATCATAATTGTTTATTTCAGACCAACCTTCAGGACTTATTAAACAATACATATCACCATGTTGTTTTTTTGTTATGGAAACCTTGTATGTGGCTATTTCTCCTTCAAAAAATAATCCTCCTTCGCTGAATTTCTCGCTTAAAAGTTGACCAACAGAAACCGAATTAAAGTATTCTTGTGATACCGGTACAACAATTTTTTGAGCTTTCATTTCATTTCCTAAATGTTTGAAAGGATCTAAAGAAAAATTTTCTTTTTTTGAAGTGATTTCAATTTGTGGAAATTTATAATGAGCTAAACCAACTGCACCATCATATATGTTCTCTATTCTTTGTTTTTCTTGCATTCCTCTCAGTTGTGTGGCTTCTTCCCTCTGAGCTCTTCTTGCTTCAGTATCACAACTAGTAGTTAATAGGGTGCCTGCAATAATCAATGCTAAAGTTAGTTTTCCTTTCATTTTGATAAGAAAGTAAGAATTATTTATAAATATTTACTAAATAACCACCGTTCAGTAGTTAAAAAACGAAACATTTAAATAGTAGTACTACTGCATAGTAACTAATGGGCCTGAAGGGTTACAAACTGTTATATTCTTAGCAGCCAACACCTCATACACCCCTCAAACTCTTCAAGCCCCTTTTTTTATCTTCTCAGAAAAAAATAATAATATCTAAAACTTAAAACCAGCTTTACCAGTCATTTTCTTCATCATCTTATCCATGTTCTTATCAGAACCACCTTTCATCATCTTGACTAGTTTCTTAGACTGTTTATACTGTTTCAATAAAGAACGAACATCAGTAACCTTCAAGCCTGAACCTTTGGCTATTCTTTCAACTCTGCTTCCACTCATAATATCAGGATCTTCCAATTCATCTTTAGTCATACTGTTCATGGCGAACTTCCACTTTTCCAAATTCCCTTCCTGAACTTCCAAAGCTTCTTTAGGAATCTTCAACTGACCCATGCCAGGAATCATCTCCATTAGTTTACTCATGGAACCCATTTTCTTCATGGCCTTCATCTGCTCATACAAATCAATGAGATTATAATCGCCTTTCAAGAATCTCTTACCAAGATCTTCAACTTGACCCTCAGACATGGCCTCTTTAGCTTTTTCAAGTAAGGCCTCCAAATCACCCATGCCTAATAATCGACCAACAAACCCTTCTGGTTTGAATTCCTCAATATCACCAATGTTTTCACCAACTCCGATAAATTTAACATTGGTTCCAGTAACAGAACAAGCAATCAAAGCACCACCGCCCTTAGCAGTACCATCAAGCTTAGTTATTACAACACCCGTAACATTACAGGATTCATGAAATGCTTGAGCCTGCTTTTCGGCCGCCTGACCAATATCTGCGCTAAGAACCAATAGGTTCTCATCGGCCTTGACTTCTTTGTTCAAATCATTCAATTCCTTAATCAACTCTTTACTTAAAGCATCCCTTCCGGCAGAATCTATAATTACAATGTCAAACTTTGCAAGATCTTTCTGGTACTTCTTGTAAATCTTAACAGTGTTTTTCTCCTTTTTCTCACCAAAAAATGTTACTTGAGATTTCTCAGCCAATTGCTTTAGTTGATCATAGGCCGCAGGTCTCCAAGTATCAGTCTGGATTACAGCAACATTATGACCACGAGCCTTATAGAATTTACCTAGTTTGCCGGCCAAGGTTGTTTTACCACTTCCAAACAACCCCACAAGCATTATTTTGAAAGGTTTCTTCTTTTTAATCACTATCTTCGAACCCGGACCACCCAAGAAGTCAACAAGTTCGTCATAAACTATCTTGATAAGATGCTCTTTTTTAGATATGGAACTTGGTTCTGTCTCTTTCAAAGCCCTCTCTTTAATCTTCTTAGTAATGGTAAGAACCAGCTGGACATTAACATCGGACTGCAATAAAGCACGTTGAATATCCTTAACCAATGCATTTATGAGCTTTTCATCGACGAAAACCGCTTTGGTTATTTTTTGCAATGTTTCCTTCAACGAGTCTGATAATTTATCTAAAACCATGGTGTTAGAAAATCAATAATAGTTTATAAAGCTTTGGCTAAGCACAAAACCATATATTTAAAAAGGAATAATCATTATTCTTTCATGGGTGAGTTGATGTATAGACATGAAAAAGTAAGGGGTATATTGAAAGATATTATTTCTCAAGTAGATGATTTAGAAAAACAAGAATTCAATGACAATATGAAGAGAAGCCAAGCCTGTGATAAAATTTCTGAACAATTACATCAAGCATTTTTTCTAGTGACTCAATTAAAAAAAGAATTTGAAGAAAAAATCTAAATTCTAGATTCCTAAAATCATTTTAGCTTCAGGACTCATTTTATCAGGTGTCCAGGGAGGGTCAAAAACAAATTCCACCTTCGCTTTTTTAATGCCTTTAATCTTTAAAATAGCATTTTCTGCATCGGCCATTATCTGCGGCGCAATTGGACAACCAGGAGAAGTCAAAGTCATATCCATACTAACATGATCATCTTGAATAGTTACTTCATAAATAAGGCCTAAATCAACTATGTTAATACCCAGCTCAGGATCCATTACTTTTTTCAAAGCATTCATAACATCTTCTTTCTTGACCATGAATTAAACATAGAATTTGTTGTTTATAAAGTTTATGAAATAAAATTTATTTCAAACAATCAAAAATTACAAATTTTTGTGTCCCAAAAACCTAAAGGTTTTTGTGAAATTTTTGATTTTTGTTTATAAAATTTGTGATGTTTAATGTTCTACAGGCCGTCCTTGTCCAATGCTTTTTTTATCTTGTATTGTTCAACATAACTCGTTTGGGTTTTAACATGAAACGATCTGAGAATTTCTTCTATTGTTTTAAGAAAGTTTTTAGGATTATCAATGTATTTCAATTTTAATTCTTTCTCACCCATACGACTAACATCAATAATTATTGATCCGGTGTTTAATATTGAATTAAGCCATCCTTTGTCATGTATTGTTACTTTGGCAATATTAGAATATGATACTGTCTTAGTTGTCTTAAAAAATATAAAAAAATACTTTTTAATGGTTAAATTTGTTTCTCCAAAAACATATTTCAAACCCTTAATTGAAAAATATTTTATAACAATTACCACCGCAACCACCAGAGTCATTAACAATATTCTCCATTGATATAAAACACCCATGTCCGTAATGAATTGAATTATGGTCAATAACAAAATCGCCAGAACCAACACTAGCAAAGCATTCACACTAATTAGAAAAAATATTTTGCTCTTGTTCGGCTTGATTATAGAAGTCATAATTGTATAATGGTTCTAAGGATTAATATATTTTGTTATATTTTAGTGCGATAGTTTCTCTTCAATTCTTAACAGTTGATTGTATTTCGCAGTTCTTTCTCCACGACAAGGAGCACCTGATTTTATCATTCCACAACCCAAACCAACCACCAGGTCTGCGATGAATGAATCCTCTGTTTCACCACTTCGATGACTAACCATGACAGTCCAACCATTTCTAAAGGCCAATCTGGCAGCTTTAATGGCCTCAGTCAAAGTACCTATTTGATTGACTTTCAACAACAAAGAATTACAAGCACCAACCTTTAAAGCCTTGTTTATGCGCTTAGTGTTTGTGACTAGCAGATCATCACCAATAATGTTTATCTTATCTCCGAATTTTTTCGTGAACTTGGCGAAAGCTTCAAAGTCTTCCTCATCAAACGGGTCTTCAATAGAAATAATAGGATATTTTTTTATTAGGTTAGCATAAACATCGGATAACTGATCTGCAGAAAGTTTTTTTCCGTCAACAGAGTACTTGCCATTCTTGTACATGTCTGAAGCAGCGACATCCATTGCCAGCCTAATCTTTTTTTCATAACCTAGATTCTTAGCAGCAGCCATAATCAGTTTCAAAGGTTCTTCGTGGTTATGTAAATCAGGTGCGAATCCTCCTTCATCGCCAACACCCGTTGACAAACCTTTCTGTTTCAACACTCGTTTTAATTCATGATAAACTTCAACACCTATTCTCAAAGATTCAGAATAGGTCTTACCCTGAGGTGCAACCATGTATTCTTGAAAATCAAGACCATTATCGGCATGCATTCCACCATTGATAATGTTCAAAAACGGAGTTGGCATTTTCACTTCTCGATTGGCCAATTCGCTTAGATACACAAACAATTCTTTGTTTTCTTCTTTAGCACCAAGGCGTGCGCAAGCCATGCTCACCGCAAGAATCGCATTCGCACCAAGTTTGCTTTTATTCTCAGTACCATCAAGCTGTAGCATCAAAGCATCGATTTCCTCCTGTCTAACAACACTTCTACCAATCAAATGCTTCTTAATCTTATCAATGTTAGTAAGTGCTTTAGTAACGCCTTTACCATTGAAAGCTTTACCACCATCTCTCATTTCAAGAGCTTCATGAATACCAGTACTGGCACCGCTTGGCACAATTGCTCTGACAGAATTATTCTCAGTCCACATCTCAACTTCAACGGTAGGATTACCTCTAGAATCTAGAACTTGACGACTAAGCACCCCTTTTATTTCATGCATGAATAGAATAATGGATTACTGGTATAAAAATTTTTGGGTTAATTCAATATTTTCCTAACGCCTTCAACAACGTTTTCATAGTTGAAAACATACCATCCTCTTTTTTCAGCAATTTCTTGAAGTTGTTTTTTTGGATTAAGAGCTATTGGATAATCAGACATTTCAAGCATTTCAACATCATGCGAAGAATCACCTGCAGCCAAAGAATCTTTAAAATTATACTTACCAACCAAATTTTTATCAATGAACCTTTTCTTGCCACCTGGCAAATGAAAATCAGTAAGCATTTTACCAGCATAAACGCCTTTGTTAGTTAACATCTTAGAAGCAAACACTTCATCAACACCCAACTCTTTTCCAATCAGACTAATTACTTCAAAAGCACTGGTAGAAACAATAATTGTGTGATAATCATACTCTTTCAATAAATCAACTAACTGATACGAAGTCGGATAAATGTTTTTCTTAAAATCCTGAAAAAAATCTTTTGCAGCATTGCCAATGTCTTTGACAGAGTATCCTTTAAATCCTTTTTCCCATGACAAACCAAAATCAGCACACCATTGATCATAATCAATTTCTCCGCGATAGTATTTCTTCTCAATTATTATTTGTTCTTTATAGAAATTAGGAGAAATAATTCTCCGCTCATTTAAATAATCAAGAAAAGCCATTGCACTATAACCATCACTAAGAGTTTTATCCACATCAAGCATAGCGATTTTAGTCATAAAAAACAGAAATTAAGTAGCGTTATTAAAGCTATTGCAAACCTACTTTTGAAAAGATTTATATAAATAAACAGATTACTATTTATTATGGTCGAACTATTAGAAACAACTGTTAAAAAAAATGCACCTAAAACTTTTGATTTTCAGGAAGTTTTCGGTGAATATATTGGAAAACACCTATACCTTGCTATGAATAAAGAACAATCAAAAGTTCTCGCTACAGGAGACACACCTTTAGAAGCAATAGAAAATGCAAAAGAAGCAGGCTATAAAAAACCAATAATCATGTTAGCCCCACAAAACACTGACGGTTACATTTTAACTCTCTGATTCAATTAAAATAGTTAATTTAATTTTACAGATTTAAAACAAATAGTTCTAATATTACAAAAAAAATTAAATACCTAACTTTTTCTCTAACTCAGCAATAGCCACAGTCGTTTTAATAACCGTGTCAGGGTTCAAAGACATTGTTTGTATACCACATTCAACGACGAACTCTGCAAACTCCAGATAATCAGAAGGTGCCTGTCCACAAATACCTATGTATTTCCCTTTAGCATTACAAACTCTTATTACCTGTTCAACCAGTTTTTTAACAGCAGGGTTTCTTTCATCATAAACATGCGCGACCAATTCAGAATCCCTATCAACACCTAGAGTTAACTGAGTTAAATCATTGGTTCCGATGCTGAAACCATCAACCAGTTCTAAGAATTCTTCAGCCAAGATAATATTAGCAGGAATTTCGCACATTCCAATAACTCTCAAATAATTTTCTCTTCTTCGCAAACCAAACTCGGCCATTGTATCAAGAACTTTTTGAGTTTCTTCAACTGTTCTTGGGAATGGAATCATCACTTCAACATTTGTAAGACCCATTTCATTTCTTACTTTCAAAAAAGCCTTACATTCCAATCCAAAAGCTTCTTTAAAATTAGGATCGTAATAACGAGAAGCACCTCTCCAACCAATCATTGGATTGTCTTCTTTGGGTTCGAATTGATTTCCACCAATCAAATTAGCATATTCATTGCTTTTGAAATCAGATAATCGAACAATAACTTTTTTAGGATAAAATGCGCTTGCAATCATTGCAATTCCTTCAGCCAGTTTATCTATGAAGAACTGTGCTTTGTCTTCATAACCTTGAGTAATTTCTAATATTTGCTTTTTTACACTCTCGTCATGTAACTCATCAAATCTCAACAATGCCAATGGATGAATTTTAATGTGAGAATTGATTATGAATTCTTCTCTTGCAAGACCAACTCCTTGGTTAGGAATAAAGCTTTGTTCAAATGCCTGGTCAGGTGCCGCAAGGTTCATCATTATCTTAGTTTTTGTTTTAGGTATGGAGTCAAGACTTGTTTCAGTAACTTCAAACTCAGGAAAACCTTTGTAAACAAAACCATCGCTACCCTGCGAACAATCAACGGTTATTTCTTCACCAGTCTGAATTTTTTTAGTTCCATCGGCGGTTCCAACGACGCAGGGAATGCCCAGTTCTCTGGATATGATTGCTGCGTGACAGGTTCTTCCGCCACGGTTGGTTACAATGGCTGAAGCAATCTTCATTATTGGCTCCCAATCAGGATCAGTCATTTCAGTAACTAAGACTTCGCCTTTTTCAAAGTTCTCTATATTGTGAACATCTTTTATGACACGGGCTTTTCCAGCACCTATTTTTTCACCAACAGAATGACCTTGAATGATTATCTTGCCTTTTTCTTTCATAGAATATTTTTTTATCACGTTCTTGTCTTGTTGAGAATGAACTGTTTCAGGTCTTGCTTGAACGATGAATAATTCTCCTGTGACACCATCTTTTGCCCATTCCATATCCATTGGTTTGAAACGTCCTGCCTTTTCAGAATAGTGATCTTCAACAACACAGGCCCATCTGGCTAATTGTAAAACTTCATCATCACTCAAAACAAGTCTATGTCTATCGGAGCTATCAACCAGAACATTTTTAGTTGTATTATTACCACCCAGGTCATAAATCATCTTAATGGATTTTTCACCAATGCTTTTACTGATAATTGACCTGTAGCCTTCTTTTAAAGTAGGCTTGAAAACATAGTATTCATCAGGGTTTACGGCTCCTTGAACAATGTTCTCGCCTAGGCCGTAACTGGCGGTTATGAAAACTGCATTCTCAAACCCTGACTCAGTGTCTATGGAAAACATTACTCCTGAACAGGCTTTATCTGAGCGAACCATTTTTTGAACTCCAATGCTCAAACCAATTGAGAAATGGTCAAAATTTTTATCCACTCGATAGCTTATGGCTCTGTTGGTAAATAGTGATGCAAAACATTTCTTACAGGCATCGATTAATTGTTCTTCGCCTCTAATGTTAAGATATGTTTCCTGCTGTCCTGCGAAACTAGCATCAGGTAAATCTTCTGCGGTTGCACTACTCCTAACAGCCACATCAATATTTTCACCGTATTGCTTGCAAAGATTACCATAGGCAATAACAATTGTATCTCTTAGTTCTTGCGGAAACTCAGCAGTTCTAATTATATGTCTGACTTTTGATCCTCGTTCCTGTAAATTATGCATATTAGAAGTGTCTAAATCTGAAAGAACCCCTCTGATTGCATCTCTAATACCTGCTTTATCTAGCAAATAGTGATAAGCATAAGCAGTGATTGAAAAACCATTAGGAACTTTCACACCTTTACTTGTAAGATGTTTGTACATTTCTCCTAAAGAAGCGTTTTTTCCGCCAACAAGCCCAACATCCTCTATGCCTGTTTGGTCAAACCACAGAACAAACTCTCTATCTTTATCCATAAAACACCTCTTTTTATATCAAAATTTGTGGTTGCGAACTATTTAAAACTTTCGATGATTTACAGGTCTAGATATAGAATTTGATTAGCATAGTTCATCCAATAATTTGTTAATGGAAACATTATCAATATTCTGTTTTACTAAAGTTCCTGTTTTCAAAATAGGATGAGTATCTTCATAGAGTTGTCTTTCTTCTTTAAAGAAGACACCTATTGGAATCTTGTTGCCTAACTCCAATGATTTCTTGAATGCTTTTCCAATGTCATTTGGTTTGTAGCCTTTTTTCTGCAAATCATAAACTCTACTTCTGAACCAGTCAAACGTGTTTAGTTTGTTGAAAGTAACGCATGGCTGGAATATATCTACAAATGCGAATCCTTTGAAATCAATTGCTTCTGCAATCATGTCAGATAAATGGACCAGGTCACCTGCAAATCCTCTGGCAATGAAAGATGCTCTCTGTGCAACCGCTAAAGTCAATGGATTTATTGAATCATCCAATCCACCTATCAATGGAGTTGATTTTGTTTTCGCACCTTTTATTGAAGTAGGAGATATCTGTCCTTTTGTCAAACCATAGATTTGGTTATCATGTACTAGAAGTGTGACATTTATGTTTTTTCTTAGGGCATGTATAAAATGGTTCATTCCTTCCCCATAAACATCTCCATCTCCACCAATAACTATCACATGTAATTTTTTGTTAGCGATTTTTGCACCTGTTCCAACGGGCAATCCTCTTCCATGTAAACCATGATACCCAAAAGTATTTATCCATTGTGGAAGTTTTGATGAACAACCAATGCCTGACACTATGAGCACATCTCTTTCTTTAATATTTAATTTTATCAATGCTTTTTTTATGGCGCTTAAAATCATAAAGTTACCACAGCCAGGACACCAATCAGGTGTATAGCTTTCCGTTGATAATGATTTCATATCAGTCATTGTAAATCCTCTTTAGTCCATCATATATTTCACTCGGATAAAACATTCTTCCATTATATTTCAAAATTTTCTTTTCAATATGAAATCCTGTAAACTCACGAATAATTCCTGCCAGTTGTCCGCTTTTGTTTTCTTCTACATCAACAACTTTCTTTGCGTTGTTCAATATTTTTGTAACGTATTGTGTATGGAATGGAAAAATGTATACAAAATGTAAGAAGTTGGCTTTTATGCCTGCTTCTTTTAGGTAATCCATTGCTTCCATGATTGCACCCTTGGTTGAACCCCATCCAACTATTGTGATATCAGCATTTTCAGGTCCTATTAATTCTGGCAATGGTATATCTTTCATTGCAGTATCGAGTTTTCTGAATCGTTTATTTTCTTGAGCAGTTTTGTTTTCAGCTTCTTCACAAATTTCTCCTAATTCATTATGTTCGTCACTGCTGGATCTGAATACGGCTGCTTGTCCTGGAATTGCTCTTGGTGAAATTCCCGAATCAGTTACTAAAAATCTTTTGTAATCTTTCCATTTATTCGCTTCATCATCCGATAATAGCCATCCTCTGTCAATCTTCATATTGTTTGTATTAAATTTAGGAACTGATTTTAATGATGCCGCTAAGTGTTTGTCTGAAACCATGAAAACCGGTAGTTGATATTTATCTGCCAAGTTAAACGCATTAAATGTTTCATAGAAGCACTCATTTATGTCCCCTGGCGCAATTACTATTCTAGGGAATTCTCCGTGTCCAATGTTTAGTATAAATTTTAAATCTCCTTGACCCTGTCTTGTTGGTAATCCAGTGGCGGGCCCTGGTCTTTGAACATCAACTATCACTAAAGGAATTTCTGACATCCCCAATAAACTAGTGGTTTCAGCCATTAAAGCCAATCCGCCTCCGCTTGTGGAAGTCATGGATCTAACTCCTGCATAGGATGCACCCAGAGCCATGTTAATTGCAGAGATTTCATCATCTGCCTGCTTCATAACAATTTTTGCTTTCTCTTCATTAGCGATGAAATAGTTCATTATTGAAGAAGCAGGTGTCATTGGATATGCCGCCAAGAATTTACAGCCGGCTTTTATTGCTCCTAATGCAATTGCGCGGTTGCCATCTATCAACATTTTTGTCTGTTTGGTTCTTTTCACTAATTTTATTTCAAAATCGTCCTTGTAATTTTTCTTGATATAATCATAGCCTTTCTTGGCGAGAGTTATATTAAGCATTAATCCTTTGTTTGCTTTTGCTTTCTTTACATCAGAACCCATCATTGCATCTGCCAAACAGTTAAAATCGTAGTCCAATACTGCTAATGACGCGCCTACGATTATTGAATTTCTCATGATTTTTATTGCGCCTGGTGTTTCTGAAATTATACTGTTCATCGGCAAATGATATAATTTAATGTCTTTTCTTATGTCATTATCTTCTAATTTTATTTCATCGCCATCATAAACTATTCCACCACACAAGGTCAATAAAGCTTTATGTCTGTCTATGGTTTCTTTGTTCAAAGCAGCAATCAAATTGTACATTTCAATGGGACATTTTACTTCCTGTTCTTCAACTCTCACGCAGAAAGAATTATGGCCACCTCTAATTAGAGAAGGATATTCTACATAAGTATGAATATTTAGTCCACCGAGTATCATTGCTCGAGCGAAAGTCTCACCCGCAGTCATGATTCCGTATCCTGCTTCTCCGGCTATTAGCCAAGAAAGTCTGTTGATATCTATTGCCATTTTATTTTAAAGTACAAACCATTTATATAAAGATGTGTTGTCATTTAAAAGTAGATGAGAGAACTTTTATAAACAAAGCGCAGATAAATATTATGATGGATAAAAAACTAATCTTACTATCAATAGTTATTATTATACTATTATTATCTGGTTGTTCTAAAGAAACAGGAACAAATTTTGATTATAAAATAAGAGAAGTAATTGTTGCAAATCAAACCATAACTGTGCAAATCGCAGACAACGATGAAAAAAGAACTCAAGGATTAATGTATCAAGAAGAACTGGGTGAGTTTGAAGGAATGTTCTTTATTTTTGAAGAGGAAGATTACTTGAATTTCTGGATGAAAAACACTCCTATTCCTTTAGACATCATTTTCATAAACTCAGAATTTGAAATTGAGAATATTCACACAGCAGAACCATGTAAAAGAAATGAATGTTTATTCTATGGTTCCGAAAGACCTGCAAAATATGTCTTGGAAGTTAACGCAGGATTTAGTGAGAAATATGGACTTTCTGAAAACATGATGTTAGATTTCACTATTTAAACCTATTTCTCACCATATCTTTAAAAACTCTGTTTAATTACCAAAAATTATTACAACAGAATAAAAAATGAAAAGATTAAAATGGTATCATAAAGTAGCAATCACTAGTTTTATGGCGTTAGGACTGAGCGCTTGCAATAGTTATGTTGCAAAAATAGGAGTCATACCTTCTCCAAGCGGATTAGAAACAGTAATTGAAGATAATTATCGGCTTGAAACAAACGAATTAGAAGAAAAAATTGAAATTCAAAAACCATCAAAGGAATACACTATTGGCTCTTTCAACATTCAAGTTTTTGGAAAGTCTAAAGCTTCAAAAGAAAATGTGATAAATGTTATAACTGACATAATAACAGATTATGATATACTCGCAATTCAAGAGGTCAGAGACAATTCAGGAACTGTGATTGAATATCTGGAATCAATTCCAAACTTTGATATCTCCTATAGTGAACGATTAGGAAGAAGTTCAAGCAAAGAACAATACGTTTTCTTTTATTCAGAAAATATAATATCTGGTGAAACAAAGCAATATCCAGACGTAAACGATGTTTTTGAAAGAGAACCTTTCGCACAAAAATTTACCATTCAAGATTATGATTTTGTTCTAGTGCAAATACATGTCAAACCAACTGATGCAGAAAACGAAATAAATGCTTTACCTGATGTAGTAGAATGGATTTTTAAAGAGTTTAACGATAAAGATATTTATATCACGGGAGATCTTAACGCGGATTGTAATTATTTTTCTTCATTCAGTGCATTACCAGATTATGAATGGTTAATAGATGAAACAATTGATACAACAACAAAAGGAACAGACTGTGCATATGATAGATTCATCGCAGTAACTCCATCAAGTTACATTGTCAGAGTAGGAGTAGACAACCTGCAAGATGAAGTTGGAAATGATCAAGAATTACTCGAAGATGTTTCAGACCATTATCCGATATACATGATTTTAGATATAAATCAAAATTAACTGCTTCTTATTATTCTACCATCAACAAAAATTAAGTTCTTGAGCGAAAAAAGAAATAAGAAAATTTAAATAATCAAGGCTCATAAAATAATTCATGGCAGAAGCTTTAGATTCAGTCGCAAAAGAGACAAGAAAAATTTCTCCTAAAAATGCTTTCCGAAACAAAGCGCACATTAAGAGTTTCGAAAAGTACAAGATGCTTTACAACGAATCAATAAACAACCCTAATAAATTCTGGGCTAAGCAGGCAGAAGAGCTTGACTGGTTTAAGAAATGGGATAGAGTTTATTCCTGGAATAAAAAAACGTTAGAATGTAAATGGTTCGAAGGCGGACTAACAAACATTTCATACAATTGTCTCGATAGACATTTAGAAAAAAGAGGCAATAAAACTGCTCTGATTTGGGAGGCTGATAAAGGTAAAGGAAAAAAATACACCTACAAACAACTTCACAAAGAAGTTTGCAAATTCGCTAATGTTTTGAAAAAAAGAGGCATCAAGAAAGGTGATAGAATCTGTTTCTATATGCCAATGGTTCCTGAACTAGCAATAGGAATCCTTGCATGTACAAGAATTGGTGCAATTCACAGCGTGGTTTTTGGAGGTTTCAGCTCAGAAGCATTAATGGACCGAATACATGATTCCAAAGCCAAAATCGTTGTGACAAGTAACGTCAGTTTAAGAGGCGGAAAAGTAATACCCATGAAAGAGAACGTTGATTGCATTATAGGTAAATGCAAATCTGTAAAACACGTCATTGTCACACAAAGAACAACGGCCAAAACACATATGAAAAAAGGTCTTGATATATGGTGGCATGAAGAAATGGCCTCACCCACAATAAAGGATTATTGCGAACCTGCAAAAATGCATTCCGAAGATATTGCATTCATATTATACACCAGCGGAACAACCGGAAAACCAAAAGGTGTTGTTCACACAACCGCAGGTTATTTGATGTATACTTATCTTACATTCAAATACGTTTTTGATTATCATGAAGAAGATATTTATTGGTGTACCGCAGATATTGGTTGGGTTACAGGACACAGCTACATTGTTTATGGTCCATTGGCCAATGGTGCAACTAGCGTAATGTTTGAAGGAATACCAACCTATCCCAACCCTGATAGATTCTGGGAGATTGTTGAAAAATACAAAGTCAATATTTTCTACACCGCCCCAACAGCCATTAGAGCTCTGGCCAGATACGGTGATGAATTAGTTAAGAAACATGACTTATCAAGTCTTAGACTACTGGGTAGTGTTGGAGAACCCATCAATCCAGAAGCTTGGATGTGGTACTATAAGATTGTTGGTAACAGTAACTGTCCAATCGTTGATACCTGGTGGCAAACAGAAACAGGCGGTATAATGATAACTGCATTACCTGGAGCCGTTGATTTAAAACCAGGCTCTGTCTGCTTCCCATTCTTTGGAGTTAAACCAAGCATTAGAAGAGATGATGGCTCTGTTGCAAAACCTGAAGAAGGCGGATACTTGGTTATTGAACAGCCATGGCCTAGTATGTTGAGAACCGTTTACAAAAATCCTAAAAGATTCAGAGACACATATTTCAGTCAGATAAAAGAAAAAGGTGTTTACTTTGCAGGAGACGGTGCTAAGATTGACAAAGAAGGCTATGTTTGGATTATGGGCAGAATCGATGATGTCGTTAATGTTTCAGGCCACAGATTAGGAACATCTGAAATTGAAAGCGCATTGGTTAGTCACAAGGATGTTGCAGAAGCAGCGGTTGTTCCAATACCACATCCAATTAAAGGAAGCGCATTGTATGCATTCGTGACTTTAAACAAAGGAATAGAAGGCTCTTCTGAATTAGTTGAAATTTTGAGAAAGCATGTCGCTTCAAAAATTGGACCAATTGCCAAACCCGACAAAATTCAATTCGCAGAAGGATTACCTAAAACTCGAAGTGGAAAGATTATGAGGAGAATTTTGAAATCCATTGCTGAAGGTGCAGATGATGTCGGAAACACAATGACATTATCAAATCCTGAAGTTGTAGAGGTTCTTAAAAGAGAAAGGGTTTAGCTAATCTTTTAGAATTTCATTTAATTCTTCATTGGAAATGGATTGTCTGTATGACTAAAACAATTTTTAAGAGAAAAACTATGTGAAAAAAATTAGAGGAAATAAAATGGTTAAAGCAAATAAAATATATAAAAGCAGAACAACTGGAATGCTCGTTTCTCCAGTAAAAGATGGAGAAGGAACCTTAAAATTAGGAGATGAAGAATTAGAAGAATTAAGAGAATTTTCTCCGGAATTAGAAGGAAAAGAAAAGCATGTTCCAGTGGTTGAAATTCAAGGAAACATTGTGACTGTGAAAGTAGGATCAATCGAACATCCAATGGAAGAAAAACATTACATTGAACTAATCCAATTATTACAAAATGATGAAGTTATTTTTGAAAAAAGACTTTATCCAGGCGATAAACCGATAGCTGTTTTTCACGTTGATAAAACAACTAATTTGAGAGCCAGAGAGTTTTGTAACCTGCACGGACTTTGGAGTAGCGAATAATTTAATTTATTTTTCAGTCCAATTAACTTTCAGAAAATGCGCTGAGCAACTAAAGCAAGGATCACACGCTCTTATTAGTTTCTCAATCTCTAATGTTATGTAATCTTTCTTTCTATTCTCTTTTAACATTTGATTAATGTACAACTTTATGTGATCTTCCATGGCCCTAAGGTTTTGCACGGTCGGAGTTATAATATTGCAGCTCTTAACGGTTCCGTCTGCATTGAAATCATACTCATGAAATAGTATTCCTCTGGGAACCTCTGTTACTGCCCTTCCGATACCTGCTCTTGGTTTGAAATCAATCAATGGCTCGGTTTTGAAAATGCTTTTTTCCAATATTTCAATTCCATTATCAATCCACAATAACAATTCTACTGCTTGAGCTACATTGTTGTAAAATAAATTGTTGTTCGGAAATAAAATATGATTACTGGATAATATTTTCTTAACATCAGGTCTTAAATTTTTATGATTAAGGTTCACTCTTGCAAGAGCGCCTGTAAAAAATCCTTTACCATTTCTAACTGCAAATTTTGCAGTTGAATATTTTTCAATGTATTCTTCTAAAAAATCAATATACTTGTGTTCTGTTGTTTTTAATCCTTTGTTAGAAACAATTGGTCCATTAAGTAAAGGCATATCTTTATCACATTTTAAACTGATAAATTCATAATCCATCTCCAAATCAGGATAAGGAAGTTTTGCAATTAGTTTCAAAGTTTCCAAACCATGAGGTCTTGTTTCTTTTAGTAATTTCAACAGATATTGTACATCTTCATCAGATGGGACGTGTGTGAATCCTCCAACGATTGAAGAAATAGGATGCATTTGTCTGCCACCAGTTAATCTGACTAGCTCATTTCCTGTTTTCATTAAATGCAATGCTCTTTCAACTTCTTTCTTAAATTTAGGAGCCATTTCAATGGCAGATTCATAACCTAAATAATCTGGTAAAGCTAAGAAATATAGATGAGTTGCGTGGCTTCTAATTCGTTCACCAATGGTCATGAGTTCTCTTAAGAGTTGAGTTTGTTTTGTAACTTTTATTCCAAAAGCATCCTCTGTTGCCTTCAAAGAAGTCATACAGTGACCAACACTACAAATACCACATATTCTGCTTGTTATTTCTTTTATTTCATCATATCTTCTGCCAACGACAATGCCTTCGAAGAACCTTGCACCTTCAACAGCTCCAAGATTACACTTGATTAGTTTTCCACCATCTATTTCAACATTTAGGTTCGCGTGTCCTTCAACTTTGGTTATATGATTTAATGTTATCTTTTTACTCATTTTAAATCTGCCCCTAATTTTTCAAAAGTTTTACCTGCATATTTCTGCAGTCTTTGTTTGACTAACTCTTTTGGAATTCCGTTTTGTTCTAATAATTTTAATACTTGAGGAATGTTAGCATGTTCTAAAGGTCCATGACAACCAGTGCAAGCATGGTTTAAACCAGGACATAAAGCGTTGCATCCACCTCTAATTAAAGGTCCAAGACATTCCTTGCCATCTTCAAGTAAACATTTTATTTCTCTTTGAGTGCATTCAACACAAACCGGTTCATTGTAAACAACTGGCTTGACATTGGTTAAAAAATGTTGCATCATTCTCAAAAATTCAATTTCTTCCGGTGGACATCCACTAATCCTGTAATCAACCTTCACATGATCTTCGATTGGTGATGGCGCAATTGGTTTGTTTTTATCGGTTAAATTCTTTTTATCTTTGTAAACAGTGTTTTCAACTTCGTTTTCATCTTTGAAAATCTTAATACCTTGAACATTACCATGAGTTGCACAGGTTCCCCATGCCACTAGGAATGTAGATTCCTCTCGCCACTTCTTGAGATGTTCTAAATCTCTTTTTGAAGCAACCATACCTTCAACAAAGCAAATATCATAGGGTCCTTCCTCGTTCTTTCCCTTAATCATTGGAGCAGCAACTAAATCTATGGCTCCTAGAATTTGAAGTAGTTTATCTTGAATAAAATATATAGTTAATTGGCAACCGGCGCAACCAGTAATTGATTGTATCGCCACTCGTGGTTTTCTCTTCTCATACATTTTGAGTTTACTCATCTAAATTCTTCACCTCATCATATCTGAAAACCGGTCCGTCCATGCAAACATATTTATCATTAACCATGCAGTGTCCACATTTACCAGTGCAACATTTCATATGCCTTTCAAGACTAACCCATATTTGTTCATCAGTTATACTTTTTTCTTTGATAATTGCAATGCTTTTATCCATCATTATTGGAGGGCCACACATCAAGGCTTCTGCATCTTTTGATAAATCTGCTTTTGCCAATATTTGTGTTACAAATCCCACCGGACAATTGAAAGGATTATCACCAACTGCTTCATCCACCGACAGATTCATTTGATACTGTTTGGTCCAACCATTTATTTCATCTTTGAAAAGTACATCTGCAGGCGATCGATATCCAAAGAACAAATGAATATCTTTGTAATCTGCACGATTTTTTTCTAAGTATTCAATAACACCTCTTAATGGTGCAACTCCGCAACCACCACCAATTAAAATAAGGTTTTTTCCTTTGAATTTCTCCATTGGATAACCCTTACCATAGGGTCCTCGTAATTGTATTTTATCGCCTTTCTTTAATTTACACATCGCTTCGGTGACTTTACCGACAATTCTGACGTTCAAATCCAATTGTTTTTTGTTGTAGGATGCACTTGAAATTGGTGCCTCTCCAATTCCTGGAATGCTAACATTAACAAATTGTCCCGGTTGAGGATTCAGATTGGTTTTTATCCTAATCAAAAAGTTATCGGATGTTTGCTTTATGACATCTAAAACTTTGTACAGGTTTGATTGATAAATGTTTAAACTCATTTCTTCCCACCTTTTAAATCATTTATAGATTTAACAAAGTCAATTTTTGAGTGGCAGTACTGTATGCATCGTCCACAGCCAGTACACATGCTTCTTTTAAATTTATCCTCGAAGAACTGTACTTTATGCATGACTCTGTGCCTGTATTGTTTAACTCTTTTATCTCTAAAAACATGACCGCCTGCAACTTCTGTGAAATCCTTTGAATGGCAAGAATCTATTGTTCTGATTCTTTCGCCACCACCCTGCAGATTTACTTTGTCATAAATATCAAAGCAATAGCAAGTCGGACAAAGGATGGTGCATCGTTGACAACTCACACATAAATCTGAATCTCTATTCCATGATTTATCTGCGAAGAAAGGCCACAGGTTTTTCTTATCAAGCTTTTTACTTGTTTTAGGAAGTGGGTAATCAAAATTATCTTTTGGCAGATGTTTTACTAACGCTTCACCCTTCTTTGTTAGTACATCAATGTAATAATCGTTCTTTCTTTCATGCAGTAATAGATCATAGGTTGTTTTTTGTAAATCCATTGATCCGCAGAAACAATTTTCAGAAGGTGGTGTCAAACAATTTACACCTACAATGATCGTGTTTTCTCTTTTTTGCTTGTAAATTTTATCAGTAAATTTACGACTTAAGTATAATCTGTCTAGAATAGCAATCCCATTAATATCACAGAGTCTTGCTCCAAAGATAATTCTTTTTACTGGCTTGAGTTTGACCTCTTTGGTTTTGCCTTTTTCAATGTTAAATAAAACTTCTTCATTTGGTAAGAAATATTTTTTTATAGGAAAAAATGGGTTTCCACTTTTCAAATCAACATCATCAACATTTTCAACGACTTGAAAACGAGTAATATCAGTAGTTATTGGTGCGACTAATTCGCCTGCTTTCTGCAGTTTTAAAAGAAAGTTCTTGTAGTCCTCTTTTCTTAGCACCCTACCCATAATAGAATCAAACAAATGAGAATTATATAAAGTTTTTGGAAATCTATGATTTCCAAAGCCCAAAATCAAAGATTTTGTTGTTTCTACTTTTTCCCCAGATAAATCCTTTCAACCTTCTCTTGTTTCGAGTATTTTCTTAAAAGTTCTTGAATTTCACCATGAAACTCTTTATTTTCAAACGATTTTTCTAATTTGAAAACATCAAGTCTTGAGAATTCATTCCACAAACCAAGCTTTTTTACCATGTCAACGAATTCTTGATAAATTAGTTCTGTTGTTTTAGGAAATTTCTCGCATTCTTTACTCCAGAGCTTTGCTCTTTGTTTTGAGCCAAAAACTGTTTCTGCATTTTCTTTTTTTGCAAATGCAAGAATTCTATCTCGGAGATCATCTAATTGTTTTTTTATCTTTCCTTCTTCTTCTTTTAAACCTGAGTATTCGTCGACTAGTTTAACACCATCATCAGGCTTTGCATCTTTCTTTTCTTCGGTGTTGTATAGATGTTTCCACTGAGGACAAATAGGTCTGAATTCACACCAGTCACAAAGTGCAGATGTTTTTGATGGAAATTCTCTGCAGGCTTGAATTTCTTGAATTAGTCCAATTACTTCTGCTCTTAGAGATTCTAATTGTTCATCTGTTCTCTTACTTGAGACTTCTTTGTCAAAAGCAAGGTAGTGCCAGATAAGTTTTACATCTTTAGCTTCTTTATATTGTTCTTTTATTGCAATTGAATATAATGCTAATTGTCTATCTTTGTCAAGGTATTCTTGTAAAGGCAGGTTGTTTGCAGTTTTGTAATCGTGAATTTCATAGATTTCTCCTTTTGAATCGAGTCTATCGATGTATCCTTGAATTTGATATTTTCCTTCTTTGTCAAGTTTTATGACTATTCTTGTTTCAATTCCTATGGTTGTTGCCTGATCAAATGGTGCGTAGTGATTGTAGTAATCCGATAGAAATTTTCTTCCCATGTCAATATAGTTTTCCTCAGTGTAATCTTTTCTCACAATTAATACTTCATCACTCCACTGTTCTTTCCATGCTTTCTCAAAGTTTGCAATTAGTTCTTCTTTTGTCGTCTTTTTTTGATGCTTCAAGTCTTTGTAGAGTTGTTCTAGTACGTCGTGACATCTACTTCCGAGAAATGTTTCAACGGTTGCTTTTATCTCTGGCTCTAGCTTGTCAATGTATTTGAATTTGAATTTCAGTTTGCAACTTTCAAAGGTCGAAATTCTAGAATGGGAGTATATAGTCATACATTTGTTAATTGTTTGGTCTTTTTAAGTTTAATGGGTGAATGTCCAGTGAGCATAGATTGTATTTTCTTCTTTGCTTTTTCTTTATCAAAGCCAAGCGGAATCCCGATTATCTTCATTTTCTCCACTTTTCCAAACCTTTCCATCAAGCTAAGAAAAAATGTTACGTCAAAGTCGTGGAGCGAAAACATTCTATGAGGATTTAGAAGTTTTAGATTATCAAAAACCTTTATTTCATCAATGCCATCGACTGCGTCCATTATGTAATCAAACTTTTCTTGCATTATTTCTTCGGGCGAGACACACATCTTAAATTCAACATCTTTGATTTTGAGTTCTTTAGCTATCTCTACGGCAAGTGAGTCATCTTTCAAGTATGGATTTCCAAATACTAATATTCTCATATTCACCTCTGATGTATCACTATTAGTGATTGAGTGTTTCCAACTCCTTCAGTGTTCTGTATCTTCCCAAGCAAAGCTTTGTCAAACTCATCAACGTCTTTAACTCTCACAGTTGCAACTATATCTGTGCCACCAGAAACAATATCTGCTTTTTCTATGAAATCATATTTCATCAGTTCTTTTACAACATCATACTGTGACTTGTTTTTTTCTTTCAATGTTGAGATATCTGCAGATACTAGAATATAAACTAGGAATCCTTTGTTGATTTTCTTATAATCTAGGTTGACTGTGAAGTTCTTGATAATTCCTTCTTTTTTCATCTTTCGTATTCTGTTGTTTATGGTTGTTGGTGGAATTAACGTCTTCTTTGCAATCTGTCTTGTAGTGAAATCGCCGTGTTCTTGCAGTATTTCGATGATTTTTTTGTCTTTATCGTCTATAATATATGTCATAGTGGAACATATGTTCCAAATAATATATAAATGTTTTGTTTTTTGGCTGTTTTAACTACTTTTTTCGGGATAACTATAAAAGATTCTTCTACTTAACAGAAAATATTACTTAATTAGGAGGTAATTAAAAATAAAACATTAGAGGTAAAGAAAATGAAACAAGAACAAAAAACAATTTACTTAACAAAAAAAGAGGCCATAGTCACCGGTTATAAATCAAAGCTTGGTTTCTTTGAAACAGAGAGAGCCATTAAATTGGTCAAAGACGTGTTTGAGCGAAAACTGGCTGAAAAGCTTAGCCTACAAAGAGTTTCAGCACCTAGATTTTTAGTTGTAGGAACTGGCTTGCAGGACGATCTTGCAGGAACACAAACGCCAGTGAGCTTCAAAACAAAGTTCACAGACAAATCAGTGGAAATAGTACACAGTTTAGCTAAGTGGAAACGACAAGCACTGGGAAAATATGGTTTTAGCAAAGGAACTGGTTTATACACTGACATGGACGCCATTAGAAAAGATGAAGACATAAGTCCAATTCATAGCGTTTATGTAGATCAATGGGACTGGGAAAAAATAATTTCAAAAGAAGAGCGAACAATTGACTTTTTGAAAAAAACAGTTAAGCAAATTTATTCGGCTCTTTTAGAAACCACAGAGATTGTAGAAGAAGCATACCCGTCCTTGCAAACAAAACTTCCTGAAAAAATAAGTTTTCTCCATACAGAAGATTTAGAACTAATGTTTCCTGACAAAACTTCAAAAGAAAGAGAATATATGGCAGCGAAGAAGCTTGGAGCTTATTTCTTGATAGGAATCGGCGGAGCCTTGAAATCAGGCAAACCACACGATCTAAGAGCTGCTGACTACGACGATTGGACACTGGATGGAGATATCATTGTTTGGGACGATGTAAGAAAAGACGCGATGGAACTTTCATCAATGGGAATAAGAGTCGATGCAAAAAAACTTGTGGAACAACTTGAAATTACCGGTTTAAGCGAAAGAAAAGAACTACCATTTCAAAAAGGCATAATCGAAGGAACAATACCACTGTCAATCGGCGGTGGAATCGGTCAATCAAGACTTTGCATGTTGCTTTTGCAAAAAGCCCACATTGGAGAAGTGCAATCAAGCGTTTGGCCTGAAGAAGTTATTGAGGAATTTGAAAAGAAACAAATTCCTTTACTATAAACAAAAAACGGAGGTAAAGAAAATGGAATATTTAGTTTATGTAATGCCAACAGACGCACCTGGTCTAACACTGGAAATAGTTGAAAAAGAAACAGGAGAAACCCTGGCCTATTCCAGTTACTCTCTAATGGAATCATCACTCAGAGAAAAAGTAAAAATGGTGGTTGCTAAAGTAGAGAAAAAAACAAAAGGAATAGATTCGGTGGTCACATATCTATTAGGAGAAGCACCAACCATAAAACACGCAAAAGAAAGAGATTTAATAACAACTCAAAGGGATTTAATTAAATTAATAGAATTATATGGTGGTGAGTTAGAAAAAGAACAGAAGAAAATTTCAGAACAATTTGTAAAAATATATAGAATATAGATAAATTTAAATAAGCAATAATTTTTTTATTTTATTATGAGAAAAGGCCTTTTACTTGTTTTATTAACTGCAATCATTTCAGGAGTTTCAATATTTCTGAATGCCTTCGGAGTTAAAGATATAAACCCTTACTTGTTTACAGGTGCTAAAAACTTGATAGTTGGTGTTTTCTTACTATCATTATTCTTGTTCGCAGGTAACTTCAAAGAATTAAAAGCTTTAAATTTAAAAGACTGGAGAAATCTTGGTTTTATTGGACTCATCGGTGGAAGCATACCTTTTCTGCTGTTCTTCAAAGGACTTCAATTAGCAACACCTGCACAAGGTTCATTTGTTCACAAAACAATGGTTATTTGGGTTGTATTACTAAGCATTTTCTTGCTGAAAGAGAAGTTGGATAAAAAAATTGTTATCGGTGCAATGTTATTGTTGGCAGGAAATTTCTTATTACTAAAACTCACAACTTTTGATTTCACAATTGGAATTGCACTAATATTCACAGCAACTCTATTCTGGAGTTCTGAAATAATATTTTCAAAACATGTACTAAAAAAACTATCTGGAAACGTCGTTGCCTTTGGCAGAATGTTTTTCGGATCACTGTTCATCTTAATATTCTTAGTGGCAACAAATCAATTATCATTGGTTGCAACCATAACAACTTCACAGCTTGCATGGATTGGAATAACATCAGCATTCTTGATAGGATATGTCATGACATTCTACAATGGACTAAAAACAGTAAAAGCAAGCACAGCAGTTGCAGTTCTATCACTAGGCACAGTAATCACAACAATTCTTAACCTAGTTTTCCTAGATAAAATAGTATCAGCATCACAAATTATTGGAATGATATTATTAGTAAGCGGAGTTGTAGTCTTTACAATAAACGCAGAAAAAATAAAGAAACTTTATTCTAACTTCTCAACAGCAAAAGCTTGATGTATACTTACTTTATCTCCGACTTTAGCATCCGGAAGAATATCTGAGAAAACAGTTCTTTGTCCGCCTTCAAACTTAACTGTCAAAGCATTATCTTCTCTGGCAATGACTTCTGCCTTGTAAATCTTACAGAAATCTCTGAAAGTCTTGGTAAACCTCCCATAGTTTCCTTCCTTCTTATCAATGTACATATTATGATCATGTAAGAAATAATGCTTAATAACTTCTTTATCCCAAACATCTTTTCTCATTTTAGCAGCAACTTCATTCATTCTTCTAAAAGCAGCAGGGAAAAGCATCATTAACTCTGTTTTATTCATTTTCTTGTTGTTAAGAGTATTCTCTTTTAACTCATCAAATTTAGTCTGAGTAATACTGCCCATATCTAACAGAACATGTGCACATGGAAAAGAATATTTTAAGAAATAAAGTTCAGCATCCATCGGTTTCATCCCACATTTCAATTGTTTTCTTGGCCTCATCTTCAGGAACTATTTCCATAACAAATTTAGCGCTGACAATGACGAAGTCACCAACTCTGGCTTCTTTTTTCAAAACAAGCGATGCTTCTCTTTTCTCACCTTGATAATCAACAGTGGCTTTGTCGCCTTTGATTTTAATTATTTTTCCAGGAACCGATAAGCACATCATTCAACCTCCAGTTCTTTTAGTATTATTTGGTCACCGTCTAGTATTTTAGGCATCATAGCATTACATTTTGGACAGCGAAAAACATTATGATCATGACCTTTCTCAACAATATTAGGCTCGCCTTTGTAACCACATTCACATTTCACAATTGCTTTTTTCTTAGTGACAGTGATTTTCCAATCGGTTAATGTTTTCAAGACTTCTTCCATTTCATGAGCCGGTAAATGTCCCAGGTCACCAACTTCAATAGTTATGCTTTTGACTTTTCCGTGTTTCGCAGCCTCTTCGATAATAGCCTTTGCAATTGTTTGCTCGTGCATTATCCAATCAATTTCTTGACCTTCTCAAGGTTTTTCAAGAAACTATCAACCTCTTCCTCAGTATTGTAAAAATAAAGTGATGCACGAACACTTCCGGTCATTTTATGTTTATTAAACCATGCATGCACACAATGAGCGCCGCTTCTAAGCATAATATTGGCAGAGCTATCCATCAACATTGCAACCTGATGTGGATCCTTGTTTCTAATGTTAAAACTGGTTATTCCACCACGATGCTCAAAACCAGGACCAATTATTGATATATCACCCATTTTTTGCAATCCAATGGTTAACTTTCTTGTAAGTCTTAATTCATGTTTTTCAATATTATTTATTCCAATATTCATCAGGTAACGAGCAGCTTCTCCAAGGCCAATAATACCTGCGTAGTTCTGCAAACCTGCTTCGAATCTATGAGGTAAATCTTCAATCACTCTTGAAGTATAAGTTGAATCCTTAACTGTTTCACCACCAACTAAAAAAGGGTTAAGGTTTTCTAGCAATTCTTTCTTACCATACAAAACACCTATTCCAGAAGGACCAAGCATTTTATGACCTGAAAAAGCCAGGAAATCAACATCTAAATTTCTAACATCAATCTCGTGGTGAGGAGCGCTTTGAGCAGCGTCCAACATTACCAATGCACCATTTTTATGAGCAATTTTTATGATATCCTTAACAGGATTAGTCACACCATCCATGTTTGAAGTGTGAACCATTGAAACCAGTTTAACATCTTTAACTTCTCTTTCAAAAGATTCCAAGTTAAAAGTGTTGTCTTCTTTGGAAGCAAGAATTTTTAATCTAATAATTCCCTTTTCTGCTAGAAATTGCCAAGGCAACAAATTAGAGTTATGCTCTTTATCTGTTATCATGACTTTATCGCCTTTTTCAAACTTGAAAGAATTAGCAATCAAGTTAATGGATTCAGTGGTGTTTCTGGTGAATATAATCTCTGCTTTCAATTTAGCATTTATGAATTTCTTAATGCTGCTCCTTGCTTTATCAACTTCTTCGGTTACTTTGTTTCCCAATTGATGCATGCTTCTACCAGCACAAGCTGGAAACTCTCGATAATACTTGTTCATGGCCTCAATAACCTGTTCGGGTCTAAGAGTAACGCAAGAATTATCAAAGTATACAATATTCTTCTGAAAAATCGGAAAATCCCTTCTTACTTTATTAACATTTAATCCCATATTAGAAAATGACTATGATTAGGTTTATAAAGATTTTCAAAACACACAACAGAAAATCTGTTGGCGCGCCAAAAATCTCTGATTTTTGAGCGAAATAAAAAAAATAAAAAAAATTAACAGGTTCCTGCTGCTGGTGCCGCGGTTGTTGGTTCTGCGACCACTGAATCACATTCTGCTGGCGCGTCTTCAAAAGCTGCACATAGAGCTCCTAAATAGCCTGCTGCAGTTCTTGCACCATTATACGCAATACCATCAATAAATACCGTTGGGCTTCCTCTAACTCCTAGTTTATCTCCTAGAGCTTTATTAGCAGCCATTAACTCGTATCCTTCATCGGATTCACAAGCACCTATTGCGACTTTGTCCAAGTTCAATGAATCAGCAACTCCTTTCCAACAGGTATCTGCATTACTTGAAGTACATTCTGAATTCATTGCTAGCGCAAAATCAAACCATTCCTGCATTCCATAATACTTAGCAACACAGGCTTCCCTAATGTCTTGGTTTAGTTCAACAACAGTATGCATGGAACAAAGAACACTGTCTTCATCCAAACAATAATCTGGGTAGCCAGTTCCATAATTACTATATATTACGTAACGTGGATTAAAGTAAGCTTTTTCACCCAATATATCAAATACTGGCGCGATTCCTTCCTCTGCTTGGTTTCCGTATGGGCAATAGCTCATGACAAAGAAATCAATTTGTGGCTTGTTGTCACCTTTCACAATACCTATTGATTCAAAGTATTCAGCTTGTTTGGTTTCATCAATAAACCATGTTACACCAATGGCTTCATCTCTAATTCTATAGCCTTCACCTGATTCTTTGAAAGAATTAATTAACTGAGTGTTTGTAATCCAAGAATTAGTGTTTACTACATTTGAATCAAAGATGTAGGATGGCAAGTAAACCAGTTCATGCTCCTTAACCAATGCTTGTCCTTCTGCACTGTCAACATCAACCGTTGTAACCACTGCACCTGGAAATAATGATTTAGTCGTACTAATAATACCGCTGGTATCACAGCTTGGGCAATCATCATCGGTCACTACGATTACTTGAACTTCAACTGGTTTTGGAATGTCTGCGCAACCATCATGTTCATAATTAAATTTATTACAGATGGCTCTTGCAAAGTCAATTTCTGCTCTACCACCACTATATGGTTCTCCATCTAAATATATGGTTGGACTTCCTCTAGCACCTATTTCTACACTCTTAGCTCCGCTTGCAGTCAATAGATCTGATCCTTGATTTTCAACGCAACTAGCGATTTTATCAGAATCAATTTTTAGTTGAACCACACAAGTAGCGTATTGTACTTCTGCATTTTGGTAGTTAGGGTTAAAACAAGTCAGGTAATCCAAGAACAAATCAGGGTATTCTTCAACAATACATAATTGTCTTATATCTTCATCAACTTCTGGTTGTCCGTGTAAACTCTGAAACCCTGTTTCCGTGGGCGTGACTATATAGTATATATTATAATCAACATCTCCACCAAATTTTTGGACTGCCGGAATGGCTCCATCCTCTGCTTGTGCACCGTATGGGCACTGACTCATAACATACATGTCTAGAATTACTTCTCCAGTTGTAGATTCAGGACCTGCAAGGCTTTTAAGCCATGATATTCCAAATATGGCTATAAGAGCCACGATTATAATAACACCAATTATAACAATTAGAATTTCTGCTTCCAATCCCAGGAAACATTTCTTTGCTTTTACTGTTTTAGTTTTTTTTATATTAGCTTTCTTTTTAGCTGTTTTTTTTGCTGGCATTTAACCACCCCATTTTATTCTTTAAAAAATTATTATTTATAAAACTTACTGAAATCATGTAGATTTCAGAACGTTCAAAAATCTTTCGTATTTTTGTAATTTATCATTCCATATTGTCTTTTAAAACTTTTTTGAATTCTCTATATGAAATCGCTCCAACCAAAGTATCTTCATTAATAAAAAAAGTTGGAGTTCCATAAA
>JBDRGV010000033.1:0-7139 GCA_043817405.1 archaeon
GCTTCATCGGCATAATAAAATATTTTATGATGTGGTTTTCCTTCAGGATTGTATACTTCGACAAAGGTTTTGTGTTTCTCAATCATACTAGAATATTTTTTCATGTATTCTTTTGCAAGGGTTTTGTTAATCTTTGAAACGACTTCGACATATGGATAACCCATCATTGGCCAAATATTTTGAAATTCATAATCTTTATTAAATAATTCAATCCATGAAACTTTTGGTTTTTCAACAGAATATTTCAGTGGAAATGGTTGATCTAATAGTCTTTTTTTTAAGCTTTTGATACTAATTTTAATCATTCTCTTAGAATCAAAAAGCCCTGTATAATATGGAAACACATTGGCATCTCCTGTAATCATATTTCTGCCCGATAGGTCATCTATGAAACCTTCTTTTGTCCAGAAAAGATCCAGAATTATTTTTTTGTAATCATATTTTTTCAGAGGATTATTCCAACCCAATCGGTTTAAACTGGTTGAAACCCATGCGGTCATGACATTGTCATAGCAAGATGACTCCCTGATTGATTGGTCTTTCATGGAACTGAAATGTTTTCTTTTTACCAAACCGGTTTTTTTGTCAACGACTAGTTCGAAAAATTTATCGACTTCTTTTTTCAAAAAAGAATCATATTTTTTAATTAAGTAAGGACTGTTGGCAACGATTAATGAATGTAAAGTGTAGGCCAATGAATCGGGTGCATAGGTTGGTATGTCTAAAACTTTTCCATCGGGTGTTATGGTTGTGGTTATACATTCATTTTTTTTGAAAATATTAAGTGCGTAATCCAAAGTACTAACTATTTTTTTTTGATAACCCAGTTCTTTTAAAGGCTTAACGCATAAACCGAAATCTCTAGTCCAATACTGTGAGAAATGACCTGCGCTGGTCATGAAATAGTTTTCTTTTGTATTATAACAATCTTCAACCACTTGTTTGCAAATACTGTCTGCATTGCCAGAATATTTTTTGAAGCCGTGCTTTTTCACTCTGATTTTTCTTTTGACTATGCGCAATCCTTCCTTTAACAAAAGTAGATTCATTTTGTTTTATCTTTTATATCATAACCTTTCTTTAAAGTGGAGCTAATTTTTATACCATAATAGCTTAGTAGAATCATACCTGCTAAACTCCACATTAAATCTCTGGCTCTTATAACAAATGCGAGTGCGACTCCTGAAGCGTTTTTTATGGCCAACATTGAGAAAACCGCTAACTGACTGGCTTCTAAAGATCCCATTGCCATTGGAATTGGAATTAGGAAAGCGACCCCTACAAAGCTAACTATTAAGAATATTGCAAGGAATGACAAATCCTGACCTATTATTAGACCTGCAAATTTATATTCTAAAAACATGAGAACCCATGCCAGTAATGATATGCCTATTGTCAGTAGAAAATCCGTTTTATCCTCTCGAAAGAATTTTATGATAAGTTTTTCAAATGATTCAATTTTTCTCTCTGTTAATTTGAGTTTTTTAATTTTATGCAATCTTAAGCCATGAACTATTTTTTTAATAATGCCTTTTCCGCTTGATAATCTTTGATAAATAAAAATCATTGTGGCTAAGAAAACAGTTGCGAATACCAATAGTAATATTCCTGTTCCTTCTGGTATTGTTAGACTGAAAAGGATGGTTAGTATTCCCATAAAGAAAAACAATGCTGCTGTTGAAAAATCAATTGTTTTATCGATTATTATTGATGATAATGCTTTTGGAAATTTAACACCATGTCTGGTAAGTAATGCAGCTCTAACTGGTTCTCCACCGAGTTTTGCAGCCGGAGTAAGATAACTAATTCCATAGCCTATTAGTCTATATGCAATTACATTGTAAAATGGTACTTCTATATTTTGGCTTTTTAGAATAACTTTCCATCTCCAGCTAAGAGTGCATATTAATGCAATGGAAACCACTAAGAAACTGATTATATTTTTAATGCTTGCAGATCCGAATGCATTGAATATTTCGTCAATGGATATGAATTTGAAAATCATCCATAACGCAGCTATTCCTGCCAATATAGATACTGAAATAAGAAATTTTTTATTCATCTGTAGGCAGAGTAGATTAGACTATATAAATTTTTAGGCACAATGATAAATAAAACTTTAAAAACACTTTACGTTATCTATTTATTATGGACCCGTGGCCCAGTCTGACAACGGTCTTGTCTGTTGAAACCGAAGACGACTCCTAGTCTATGACCGGAGTCATCTGGGAAACAGTGGATTAGACGTTGGATAAATAAGGCGACAGCCTCCTAAGCTGTAGATCGTGGGTTTGAATCCCATCGGGTCCGCTTTTTCTTTTAAGTTATTTCAATAAAATAAAAAAATTATTTTTTTATCCGTCCCTTTTTAATTTCCCGGTTCTCTTTACGTATTTTTCTCCAAATACAAAAACCAGTCTTCCTAGTGGTATTAAAACTAATCCGGTGATTATTAATGGCCAGATAAAACTTGCCACTCCTGAAATACTTGCACCGTTCAGAACCGCTTCTCTCATTCCTTCTAAAGCGTAGGTTCCAGGACTTAGTTTTGAAAATATTTGCATCCATCCTGGCAGTGTTGACACTGGATAAAATATTCCTGAAATCATCATTACAACGGCTTCAACTATCAAAGTTGTTTTGTCACCCATCTCAGGACTTATTAGTGGCAGTACTGCTGCCATCATTCCTAGTCCTATGAATGATATGCTTGCAAAAATTAGGATTATTCCTGCTGACACTAGATTTGCTTGCGACAGACTGAAATCAAACACGAGTGATGATACTCCAAATACAATAATCATTCTTATTAAACCGTAGATTATTGCGAATATAGAGTTACCCATCAAATGCAAGGTTCTATTTACAGGTGCCATGAAGGTGTATTCGATTGTTCCTTCCCATCGTTCCCAGGTAATGGCCCAACTGACTATTCCGAAAATGGAACTGAGATATGTCCACATGAATGATCCTACAAGTAAGTAAAGCACGTAGCTTTCAGTATTAATGTTGATGCCTGCAACCGCTGCCACTCCAAGTCCCAAAAATCCGACTGACATTGCCCACATGAGATCATAAACTAACCAAACCAATTGCCAGTTCCAACTTCTCTTTCTCATGTCTAGCTCTCTAAAAAAGAAAGCCAGTGTTTGTATCAGTTTTTTATTCATTCTTCGCCCTCTAAAGATTTTCCTGTTAGTTCTAGAAAAACATCTTCTAGACTTGGAACTATCTTTGTCAAATGTTTGAATTTGATATTATTTTTTTTCAATTCAGTTGTTAATTTGTCTGCGATTTCACTAATATTTTTTGTTGTAAATCTTACTTTTTTAGATTCAATATGTACATTATGAATTTGTTTTATATTCTCAACTATTTTTTTAGTTTTTGAACTATTTGAAGAGTCGATTTCATACAAATCTTCTTTCATAACAAGTTTTTTCAACTCGTCACTTGTTCCTATGGCGATTACTTTTCCACGATCCATTATTGCTATTCTATCACAAATCCTTTCTATTTCTTCCATGTCATGGCTTGAAATAATAATTGTCAAATCTCTTTCTCTATGAACTCTTGCTATGAAAAGTTGAACATCTAGTTTTGACTTGGGATCAAGTCCGGTTGTAGGTTCGTCTAATAGTATCAGCGTTGGATCTGTTATGAATCCTCTGGCTATTGAAACTTTTTGTTGCATTCCTCTGCTAAACTTCATCATTTGATCATTTATTTTATCTTCAGGAAAGTTTAGTTCTTTCAGTATGGCTGTGAACTTCTTTGTTGCGCTTGAATCATCAATACCATAAAGTCTGGCTGCATAGAGTAAATTCTCTTTGGCAGATAATCTTTTGAAAAAAGATGCCTCTACTGAAACTCTGTTTATGATTTTTTTAATCTCATCTGGTTTTTTGACAGGATCAATTCCGAATATTTGAATACTGCCACTATCAGGCATTAATAGTGTTGACATCATTCTTATGACAGTTGATTTTCCACATCCATTAGGTCCTAATATGCCGAAGATTTCTTTTTCTTTTACATCAAAGGTCACATTCTTTACTGCGTAGAAGGTTTTTCTTCGACTTTTTGAAACTAGCCAGTTTGGTAATATCTGGTTGTTGTCTTCGAATCCTTTTGTTAGGTTTTTTATTTTTATTGCAGTTTTCATGCTAATGCCTCTTTAGGTTTATGTTTGTAATTGGTAGGAGAAATCTTTTGTGAGGAAATATTAACAGCTCCTAGAATAAACCTATGACTAGGTTATTTGTTGGTGGAGTGTTGTTATATTTCATATTAATCACAGGTTGGGTTTTCTTTGAACATATTTAAAGGTTTTCTTTTATTTTCTTTTTTTATGCTTATTTTATGCAAACTTTTTAAAAAGACAGGAACTCTTCCAATTATATGGAGCTAAAACAAATACCTGAAGATTTCATTGTTAGGGAACGTCCTGGTTTTACAAAGAACAACGGTCATTTTTCAATTTTTCTTTTGAAAAAAAGAGATTATACCACTGAGAAAGCTATTCAAAATATTTGTAGGGCTCTTCATATTGATCGAAAAAGGGTTGGCTATGCAGGTATTAAGGATCGTCATGCAGTTACTGAGCAGTATATTTCTATTGATAGGGTTAAAAAGGATAAGGTTGATTCTTTAAAATTGAAAGACATTGAGTTAAGATTTATTTCTTCTTCTAGAAAACCCATTTCTCTGGGTGATTTAAAGGGTAATTATTTTGAAATCGTTGTTAGAGATTTGAAATCGTCTGCGGTGATTAATCCCGATGTTAAGATTAAGAATGTTTTCGATGAGCAAAGATTTTCAAAGAACAATGTTGCCATTGGTAAATTAATTATTAAGAAAGATTTCAAGAAGGCCGTTGATTTAATTTTGGAAGGTGATGGTGATTATGAACAAGAAGTCAAATCTTTTCTAAATCAAAACAAGAATAATTTTATTGGTGCTTTGAGAGTAATTCCGCATAAGCTTTTAATGTTGTTCATTCATTCTTATCAAAGTCACATTTTTAATGAAACCATAAATCAGATTGATAGTGATGAAAACATCAGAGTTCCCATGGTTGGTTTTGGAACTGAATATAACGACGACAAAATCGAAAAGATAATTGTTAAAATTTTAGAAAAAGAAAATGTTTCTGAAAGAGATTTCATAGTTTCTTCCATCCCTTCACTTAGTTGTGAGGGTGAAATGAGGGATTTATATGTTCAACCAGCAAATCTTGAAGTTGGAGAACTGGAAAAAGATGATCTTAACAAAGGAAAATTTAAAGTTAAAATTATTTTTTCATTACAAAAAGGTGCCTATGCAACCAATGTTATAAAGCAGATAGTGCAGCCTTAAAAACTTCTTCTATTGTTTGTTCGCCGTTTATATCTATCCAAATGTTTTTTTGTTTGTAGAATGTTGTTAGTGGGCCGATTTGATTATGATAGATGTTCAGTCTTTTTTCTATTGATTCTGGTTTATCGTCATCTCTTTGAACTAGTTTTCCACCGCATTTATCGCATTTTCCTTCTTCTTTTGGCGGTATATATACTAGGTTGAAGTTTGCTTTGCAATTTGCACAGACTCTTCTGTTTGATGCTCTTTTGATTATTTCTTCATGTGATACTTCAAAATTTATTGCAGCGTCAATCTCATAGGGTAAATCATCGAGGAATTCTGCTTGATTCATTGTTCTTGGATATCCATCCAGTACAAATCCTTCTTTGCAATCTTCTTCTGTTAACCTGTTTTTAACCAAGTTATTTGTAATATTATCAGGAATTAATATTCCATCGTTGATGAGGGATGCGGCTAGTTTTCCTAGCTCTGTTTTTTGAACTATGTTTGCTCTGAATATATCTCCTGTTGAGATGTGTGGGATGTTGAAATGTTTTGCAATCTTTGCTGCCTGTGTTCCTTTTCCTGACGCCATTGGTCCGAATATCAATAGTCTCATTTTTTTCACCCGAAGTAACTTAATTCTAATTTAGTTTTTTTGTCTTTGTTCCATGAATTCTGCATTTTCTTAACAATTTTTTCCAACGAAGGTTTCATTATTTGCCATTCATCAAATAAAATGTTTATTTGCTTAGCGTATTCTTTTTCATCGTAATTTATTGATAGAAGCGTGTTTGTTCTATGGTTGTACATTAATTTTCTGTAGATTTTCAATATTTCTTTTTTTTCTTCAGTATCAAACATTGAGGATTCGTTTAGTGAACTTAGTCCTGATTCTGGACTGAGAATTTCTTCCATTAGGTGAGTGAACTTCTCCATTTTTTCACTTATTTTTTTCACGATTTCTCGTGTTAAGAATATTTTTTTTTCAATGGTGCTTATTTGGAAATCCGAATCCATTTCTTCCAGGCTTGGTAGATTGTATTTTTTTTGTAGTTCTTCGTATTCTTTTTTCATGGTTCTGACGAACAATAGGTGTTATTTAAATTTTGTTTTATTGTTTCTTATGATTATTTCTTAAAATCGAAATCTTTATATAATACTTATGTCAGTTAATTGATATACATAAAAACCACATATGTCATTTCTAAATGCGGAAACGACAGAGATAACCACAGACAACATACAAATAACATACAGATAGATTACAGAGACAATGCAGAAACCACACACCGACATTGATATTATTAATGTGAGACTACCGAAAGGACTAATTTCTATATTAGACTCACTTGTCGAAAAAAATCTATTTTCATCAAGATCAGAAGCCATAAGAGAGTTTTCCCGTGAATACGTACTAGAACAACGAATACAAAACAGAGTAAAATAAAATAGATAACAAAGCAGATAACAAAACAGAAACTGCTTTAAACACAAAGATGACAGACATAGTGGTAAGCGTTAGGATGCCTTCTTCTCTAGTTAAAGAACTAAAAATACTTGTTGATGAAAATCATTTCAAAGACCTTTCTGAAGAAATAAGATCAGTTGTAAGAGATAAATGTATGCAATTTAGTCAACCGCATATTCCTGAAATTCAAAAACTGAGAGATGAGTTGCAAATCAAAAAACAAACCGATGGCAGACAACAATTAATCGAAGATGCATTGAAAAAAGTACTTGAAGAATTAAAAAATGGTAGCTAGAAATAAAATTATAGTAGGACTTGGAATATTGCT
>JBDRGV010000034.1:0-4280 GCA_043817405.1 archaeon
ACCATCTGGCGGCAGATACAAGGTTAAAAGCTATAAGAGAAGAGCTCAAACAGGCAGACAAGCAGCCTTAACCAGCGTTGGAGAAAAGAGAACTAGAGTTGACAGAGGACTGGGTGGAAACAAAAAAACCAAGCTATTAAGTGTTAACAAAGTTAATTTGATGGACCCTAAAACTAAGAAAGCATCAATTACAGACTTGAAAACAATTCTTGAAAACCCTGCCAATAGACACTTTGTAAGACGAAACATTCTATCAAAAGGAGCAATAATCGAAACTCCAAAAGGCAAAGCAAAGATAACAAACAGACCAAGTCAAGAAGGATTTGTCAACGCAGTCCTAGTTTAAGCACATTCTACTATATCTTTATAAATTTCAGTTAATTCCTAGTTTTTAAGATGGTTATCTCTGAAGAAAAGGAAGAGATGCGTGATTTTATAGTAGAAGCATTAATACAAACAAACGAATTCTCAAATATCCTCGCTAAACCAACATTCAAAGGACAAACAATTCTCGACAAAGCACTGAATAAATACGCCGATGATCACATCCTGGCAACGAAGAAACCAGAACTTGTCAAAAAAGGCGAAAGTGACCAATACTTAATAGTATTAGATACAAAACTCCAAAACGAGCCAATAAGAGAAGTTGGTGAAAGATTGGCTGCAGCTTCAGTTCTAAACATGTACACAACCCACATATTGTTGAAAAGCAGAGATCCAAACAGAGATTTCTTTAGACGAAAAACAAGAGTTAATAAAGATAAAACAGAAGCAAAATACAGAGAACCAAATGCATATAACAAAAACTCATTGAACTATTTAGACCACATAGTCAAAAACAGTGCTTTGGATCTTTCAGAAAGAGAAAGAGGCATAATAAAAGCAATGACCAACAACAGAGTACCCTATTATCAAACAGAGTCAGCAAGACTACATGAAAAGTTGCTATTGATTCAATATGTCAATACAAGAGGCCATTATCAATTCGGAGAAGCAACCCATAAGAAATGGAACATTCCAAAAAGATTATTGGAAACTGAAACATTCACATTAATGCCTAATAACTATAATTATCCAGACAGTATAGCATATGATTTAGAAACAGCCATGAGAAACAAGTACAAATTAAGAAAAGCATTAGGAGACCAACCTGCAAAAATCGCCAGAGTTCTAAACATTCCAAACATTGAAACAGACAATATTGAAGCCATAAAGCTCAGGTATAATTTAGCATTGATGGATGAAAAGATGTCTAAACATGAAACTTTCACACAAGTTGACTTGGATTTAAGAAACAGAATTCAAGAGCAATTAGTAAACATCAAAGGATTCACAGAGGTTTACGAAGCATTAGAAGACAACTATATTGAACTAGAAAACCAGATAAGCTTGGAAAGAACGTCTCCTACAGTATTCACTGCAAAACATGAAAGCATAAGCGAACCAGGAAAAATTCACACAACAAAACTAATCATGAACAGTTCAGACATGAGCACTTGGGAATATCAATGCACACCTTGTCCGGGCTTTCATTACTGGGACCACTGTTGGCACGTAGATAAAATCAAAGAAGATGTCTGGCACATTCTGAAAAAATAAAAAAAGAACAATCTGAAAACAACAGAAAGAAAAACTTAATAAACTTCTAACTAAACAATAATTCTTAAGGTGAGAAAGTGGCAGACGCATTAAGTATTCTTACAAGCATAGCAATTGTACTACTGGCAGGTCTGCTGATAACATTACTGGCAAACAAACTAAAAATATCCAATGTATTACTATTAATATTCGCAGGCATTTTGTTCAGAGCACTAGTTTTCGATGGAAAACCAATATTTGAATTCTCGCCAACTTTCCTAATCGCAATTTCAATCCTTGCTTTGGTAATGATAACCTTTGACGGTTCGTCAAGGTTCAAATTTAAAGAAGTAGACCAATTCTCAGGTGATGCTTTTAAATTATTCCTGTGGTTCATATTTTTAAACATAATTCTACTAACAATTTTCACAAGCGTATTATTCTTTCAGGATTTCTCAATGCACCACATAATAGTTTCATTAATATTCGCAGTTTTAATGGCTGCAACCGATCCTGGAGCAATTTTTTCAATGATGAAAGGAAAAATTAGTCGAGCCATTGAAGTGCTTGAAATAGAAGCAATCATCAACACACCATTCATTGTAATAATACCATTTATCATACTGGACTTTCTAAGCGCAACAACGGATACAAAAATATTTCAAAGTTTCATAGAACAAATCGTTCCATTCCTAACACAAATAATAGTCGGTGTAGGCGCAGGAGTAGTTATTGGTATAATAATCTTTAAAACCTTAAAAAAAGCCTACCATCATGATCTTTCACCATTGGCAATAATCGTTGCTGCATTACTATCATATATTCTGGCTGAGAATCTGGGAGGTAATGGAGTTTTGGCAGTTGCAACCATGGGATTGTTGTTCGGCAACGTTTATGTTAAAGAAAAATTCACACTTCAAGAATTCAGCTCGATGTTTTCATCATCATTAGAAATATTAGTTTTCATACTCATAGGATTCATAGTTAAATTGGAATTCACACCAGGTTTTTTATACAAATCACTAATATTATTTGCAATTTTAGTACTGGCCAGATGGTTCGCAGTAACCTTTGCACTTAGGAAAAAAAATTATACCATTGGAGAAAAAATTTTCATAACATTCAACATGCCAAAAGGAATAGCTGTGGCTGCAGTCGTATTCACACTCTCGGTTCAACCAATAAGTGGATTAGAAACAATAATCAACCTAGTATTAGTATTCATGATTTATTCATTGATTCTATCAACAGTAGTCGATACATTTGCTCAAAAACTAATACGAGTAAAAGTTGAAGAAAAACAAGTTAGTGTATAATTGTTCCTTTAAAATCTCTGCCTTCTAGGATTTTTTCAAAATTATTCAAGTCCCCACCATTAGCAATAACAACTTTCAAATGATTTTTCTCAGCTTCTTTGCTGGCAATAGGGTCAAAAGGCACGTTCAAACCAGCCACCCATTTATCGCCAACAATTTTTCGAAAATCCTTCCAAGAAATATTTTCAAACATTTTAGCATTTTTGAAATTCTTAGGATCCTTATCATACACATAATCAATATTAGTCAAGTTTATAACTTCCTTCAAACCAAGATTTTCAGCCAGTAAAACTGCATCATAATCAGAACTACAACCAGGTTTCCAACCAGCAGCCACTAAAACATTCTCTTTAAAATCAATCTTGGCAGTCGGGTTCTTAATAATAACGGGATGAGCTTCATCTCTGAATAAAACCCTTAACAAATGAGCATTGATTCTCGTCGCGTGAATTCCAATCCAATCAATATCTTCAGGATGCAAATCAACTATCTCCTTAGCAGCATCCATGTAACGCCTGGCAGTCTTGCCACCACCGGTAACAATTACAAATCTATAACCTTTGCGAACAAACTTGTCAATAATAATCTTAAACTTTCGAAGATAAGCAACATTAATCTGATCAGGCACAATAAGTGAGCCACCAAGGCTTATAACAAACGTTTTCATTTTCATAATAACACAATTAGAATTAATGTTAATAAAGTTATTCCTTTTCCAAATAAGCTCTTAATTTTTTCAAAGCCAAAGCTCTGTGAGATTCTTTGTTCTTTTCCTCCTTAGGGATTTCAGACCATCGCTTGAATTTACCTTTAGGTATGAATATTCTGTCAAAACCAAAACCTTCTCTACCACCATGAGAAGTTATTCGACCATGAACTTGACCTGAAAAAATCTTAACACCATTCTTTGTGGCATAACCAATAGTACAGACAGCCTTTGCATTCTTTCTCTTCCAACGCAATAAACGAGGAATATTCTCCACCCCCACATGTTTCAAGAAATCCTTAATATAAGGACCTGGAAGCCAATTCCAAGTCTTGAAACCAAAAGCAACATCCTCGACAAAACAAGGCTTCTTTAATCTCTTGTAAGCAAGCTTTGCCTTCTCCAAGACAATCTCTTCAGGAGTACCTTGAAGCTCAGGCAAATCAATAGCTACATTAACCAGATTAAAATCATGCAATATGGCTTTTGCTTCTGCAAGCTTGTTTTTATTGCCAGTAACCATGATAATTTCTCTCATAAAAACCAGTAAAGATTTAAAGTTTATAAAATTACCTTTCACTATGAATCATTGGTTTACAAGAATAAATGATGAAAGCTTGGAAAAAAACAGGGAATTCATTCAGACTTTGATAAATGAAAACTTCCTTGGTTCAACATTG
>JBDRGV010000035.1:0-2012 GCA_043817405.1 archaeon
AAACGAAAATAAAAAAGACAAAAAACAAAAGGAAGAAAAGAAAAAAGAAACCGAAGGAAAAAAGGAAGAGAAAGAACTTACATCTGATCAAATATTCAAAGAACTGGCTGAACTTGCCGGTGAAAGTCATGAGAAAGTCAAAAAAGTAGTCGACAAAGCAGAAGTTTCAAGCAAAGACATAATTAGCATTTTTGCCAATACAACCAATAAAAAACAAATGGATGCAAATGTTTTTAAAGCCATACTGTCACAATTACTACAAAGCGGAAAGGTTTCAAAACACACTGTTTCAGAGATACTGTTTGAATTCCTTGATAATGAACTATTGACAAAGAAAGAAGTATCTGGCTTGATTAGATATCTTAAACTCACTTCAAAATGAAATCAAAGATTAATTCAAAAGGACAAATACAACAAGTATTCATATACATTGCAACAATCCTAATAGTCGGATTGGTTCTAATCGTAGGGTACAAGGCTATAGACAATATGATGCATCAAGGTTGTGACGTTGAAAAAGTTACTTTCAAAAGTAATCTTGAAACTTTCATAAAGGACTACAGTTCCTACGGTTCACTACATAAAGAATCATTGAAGCTTCCATGTTCAGCTCAAAAAATTTGCTTTGTGGATACTGAAACCATTGGAGACCAGAATTTTATTTTTGGAGCAAATATCATTATTCAAAACAGCATAAGAGGAGATATTGCTGAAAACATATTCATGATTCTGGATGACAGAACAGAACCCTTTGGATTCATAGAAGAAATAGCGGTAAATGAAGGCGCAGTTTGTATAAATGCCACAGGGGGACGTTTACATTTAACATTTACAGGTCAAGGCAGAACAACAGCTATTTCTGGGAGCTGATCGATGAAGCAACTAAAATTAATGAATTTTAGAGCCTCAAAATTTCGAGTTGAAATTTTGAAGAAAGGACAAATAAGCCTACAATTCAATTGGATATTTGTATTCATAGTTGGCGCAGTAATTCTAATGTTCTTCATAACTATAATAAAAGCACAGACTGGTGAAGCAGATATAGAAATGGCAGGTACATTAATGCAGAACCTCGACACCATTGTCAAAACTTCTGATCCTGGAGACAGCAATGTTAAATCAGAACCAATACCTGGAGTGACCATAAAATTTGTTTGTGAATCAGACATCTCGTTCTATGATGTTAGAAATGGAGTTAGAAAAGACCTGCCCTACGACATAATGTTCTCGCAGGCAGAATTAAAAGGTGATAAACTAATGGTTTGGGCAGAAAATTGGGAAGTACCTTTCAAAATAGCCCAATTCCAATATTTAACAACAAATAAAGCATTATTCATGATTGTCGATGACGAAAAGTTTGCAAGAACTCTTTACAACGAGTTACCAAGTAATATTAGTAAGAAACTAATTCAACCGTCCACACCAATAGATTATTCAGGTTACGATTATTACAAAGTAATTCAATTTAAAGGAAGAGAAAATACTAAAATACCTGATTTCATGAATGTTCTAACAATTGAAACAACCAACCTTGACTCTTATGGAACTTTAAAATTCAAGGATAAAGGAATTGAAAAAACGTCTCAATTCTTGAAAAAAGAATCCTTGTTCGGAGCAATATTCTCAGAAGACTTTACTTTTTACGAATGCACAATGTCAAAGGCATTTGATAGATTAGAAATATTAATGGAGTTAAATAAAAGAAGAATCCAAAAGTTGAATGATGAAAATTTTAGTACTAGTTGTTTCTATTATTCAACGATTTCAAAGTTTGACAACATCATAAGAGATGCTGATTTAGATAAATCTGGAAGCATTTATCAATCTCAAGATAGTATTGCCTCAGACAATAGAAAGTTAATGAAAGGAAAAAGCTGTCCTCTAATATACTGAACCAAGATGAGAAAAAAAGCACAAATAGAAATGGGAGAATCAGTCGCCATAATCATAATAGTTCTAATAATGCTAATTTTCGGACTTGTTTTTTATGGGAAAATGAGAGAAGGCACCAT
>JBDRGV010000036.1:0-59004 GCA_043817405.1 archaeon
CAGTAACCATAACCGTTGACTGTGAAGAAGATTTGGTTGAAGACAGCGGTGGTGGAAGCGGAGGCGGTGGAAGTTCTGCCATGTGTGTCTCTGAATGGGTGTGCAGCCCTTGGACCAAATGTTCGTCGGATGGATTCACAACCAGAGTTTGTGAAGATATGAACAGATGCAATATGGATTATTACATACATGAAATGGAATTATCATGCATCTATGTTCCGCCCGTTGAATGTTTTGAAGATTGGACCTGCAAAGAATGGGGTCCTTGTATGCCTGGAGATAAAAAAACAAGAGATTGTAAAGATCAAAACAATTGTGGAACCGAAGAAAGTAAACCTGAAATAGAAGAAGAATGCATCTACATACCAACCTGCACAGACAAGGTTCAAAATCAAGGAGAAACCGGTGTTGACTGTGGCGGGCCCTGTTTACCTTGTAAAAAAATAGAAATTCCTGGTGTTATAAAAGAACAAAAAAATATTATTTCAGCAGCCATAATAGGATCGATATTCTTAATTATGTCGCTTTTAATTGTTTACAAGTATTTCTACAAAGAAATAAACTCTACGGCTACAAAATTAAAATTAGCACTTATTAGAAAGCATACTAAGAGAATTCTTTTATCTGACAAAGATAAAACCTATTTGTTGGATGAACTAGACAAACTTGAAAAAAGTCTTACTGGCAATAATAGTTTTCAAAAAGCCATGGAGCTAACCGTTCTTTGTAGAGGTTATTTCTCCAGCATATTCAAAATACCCATAACCGCTGAGAAAGAATTAATTGAGAAGTATAATAAGCAGTTAAAAATTAAAGAGTTATTATCAAATGTGTTCTTGTCTTTCTTTGATAAGACTGTTTTGGTTGAAACAAAGAAAACTCAGATGTTTAAAACCGATGTGCTTGTTTTGATAGAAGAATTGCGAGAGATAATTCATCTAACGGCTAAATTTACAAAAACCGATATTCATAGTGAAATAAAGGAGATTGCTATTTTGAAGAACGACAACCCAATGTTGGCTTTGAAAAAACATTTATTTAACATATATATTGCTATGCATTTCGATGAGATTGAAGTAGTCAAACAAAAATATGCTGAGATTCTAAAGAATTATGAATCTCTTTCTGAAGCTGATAAAGGTAAAGTTTACGATGATATGAATCGCCTCTTTTATGAAGTTGGTTATTTTCTTAGTATGTTCAAGTAAATTCTTTTTTTAGTAACTATTTCTTTTAAAATCGCAATATTTATATAGGTTAAAAATAAGTTACATATATAAACACAGTAACCTTAGTGAAATAAGTTACATAAGCTAAATAAGTTAACTTATTTGTCTGGTCGACGAAATGACAAACATCAACATAGAAATACCAAATGACATACATAAGAAAATAAAGCTTAAAGCAGTTCTAAACGATTTAACAATAAAAGATCACATAATAAAAACTCTAGAAAAAAAATTCTCAAAGAAAAAATCGCAGTAAAATGACCAACATAAACATAGAGCTACCGGACGAAATACATAAAATCATCAAACTAGAAGCCGTAAAACAAGATTCTACAATAAAAGAACTAGTAATCAAAACACTAAAAGAGGATTTGAAAGGATGAAAAAAAACGCATTTAATAGACTAACATTGGCATTCATCCTAGTTCTAGTAATAATCATATCATCACAATCAGTTGACTTTTACAAACCAGTAACCCTGGGAGATTGGATTACCAATAACCTAACGGTTGCCAGATCAGATTCAGTAATAGTCTGTAGATGGAACGCAACAAAAGACACAACCTATACAACAGTCACATGGTATCTAAATGGAAACTCAACACCTGCAGATCTTGGATTATATTACAACCCCATGAACACAAGCAGAAATTGGGAACCACTACCTTTAGAACTGGATGAAGAACAAACATGGAACTGCACAGTCAGATTACATAATTCAACCCACAATATAACCTCATCAGCAAAAATATATGTTGACTATGATCCACTAGTATACATTGGAGGTTCACAACTAAACAGAACCTACTCATTTTATGAAGACCAGCAATACACACTAACATGGAACACCACCAGAGATGCAACAGATTATTTTTTGACAGGAGGATCAGGACTGTGCACAGAAACAACAGACGGAACTGCAACCTGCGCGCCAACAAATACCCATTTAGGAATTGACAAAGATACTTCAAATTCTCTCACTGTAAAATTCCAATACGAAGATAGTGACGAAGACACACAAGGAAACACCATCACCTTCACAATCATACCTGTAAACGATGCACCAACATTCAACCTTCCAGAAACAACAACCATAAATGAAAGTGAAACAAAAATATTCACAATAACAGTATCTGACGAAGAAAATAATTTTCCAATAAACTTCACATATGACACAACAGATTTCTGCACAGTAACCAACACATCAAACACCATAATATTCACTTGCACACCCGGTGCATCAGACGTTGGAAATTACACTTTGAACATGAGCGCATTAGACAATCCACCCTACAACGAAACCTATCCACTAACACCATTAAACTCTTCATTGGTCGGCTTTAAAATCGTAGTTCAAAAAGTAAACCACGACCCAAACATAACCTATGTAAGCAATGATAACAGCACACAAGGACTGGCTCATACCATAAGAATGAATGCATCAGATATGCTTGACAACAACACAATGACCTTTGCAATAACGAGTGCTTGCAACATAACAAATCCATGGACAGGAACACAAACAACATCAAACATAATCTATGACGGAGAAAACATTTCCAGCTATGCAAACGCCACCTGGACCGGAACACTAACAAACAACCACATAATATGTAGAGCCATAACCATAACAGTGACCGACCCATACGGTGGAACAAACTCAACAACACTAACATTAAACATATCAAACAAAAACGACCCACCAACCATACACAACATAAGCCACACAAACGGAGACGTTCTAGGAAACAGACAAATAGACAACCTAACGGCCTACACCGACTCACCATTCCTATACCAAGTAAACACTAGCGACATAGACCTGGATGTAACCTACAACTCGGCAATAGACTCATTCAACGAATCACTAACCTATTCCAGCAACAGCACCTGGTTAAACTACTTCCTAAATAGCCTAACCGGACTCATAAACGTCGGTGCAGGCAATATGACCCTAACAACAGGAAACTACTCCTATTTAATAAACGTCACAGACAACGGACCAGAACACTACAACAGAACAAAAATAATGAACCTGGAAGTACAACCAAACAGTCCACCAACATTCAACCAAACACTAAACTTTTCATGCCAAGAATACGACGGAATAAACCATGTAGGTAATTGTAACCTAAATCTAAGTCCATATACAAATGATATAAATCCAGGAGACTATGTTGCTAACTTCTCAGATAACTCACCACACATCAACATCAGCAACAGCGGAACAATCACATTAGTAGCATCGCAAGAACTAGTCAACAGCCACCGATTCAACGTAACCATAACAGACACAAAAGGCGCAAATACAACCGTGGCAATGTACTATTACATATACAACACCAACAACAAACCAAACATCACAAACATAGCTGCGAGAACACCCCAAACAGGACTATTATATCTCAACGTACCACAAAACAATATCATACCAATAACAGTAAGCGATTTAGACGAAGAGTTGAATGAAACAAACATCAACAGTCTAAGATACGCCTATGAAAACCTCTTCCTGAACTGGTCAAGCGGATACAGCGAGCTGACAGGACACATAACCATCAACCAAAGCAATGACAAACTAATAATCGACACCTCACTAGGAATTGGAACATTCAAAATCAACATAACAGTCAAAGATAACTATGAAAACCACTCCGGAAATGGTTCAACAGAGGACTCGGACATATATGAATACTCATTCATAATCTATAATGGAACCGACCCGCCAGTAATCTCATTAATCTATCCATACGGAAAACCATGGTCAACCTACACGAACTTTTCATGGAAAAATGTGACAAATGTAAATCCTGGAGAAACAGCCATAAACGTGACAGAAAACACAACCATATTCTTCAACCACACACCAACAGATGATAATGTAAGTCAACTATCATACAAATGGTATTATGACGGAACAAAATTAAGTTTGACAAACAAACTAAACTATAACTCAACTGCAAGACTATTAAACGGCAACAGATCAGTAAACTTCACGTTTGGGTTCTTCGAAGCAACAGCGTTTAGCAACAAAAAACATAACCTGACATTGGTAGTAATTGATGGAGATGACAAAACACTAAATGACACGTTCAAATGGAACATAACCGTAAGCGACAAAAACAGAGCACCAATACTCAACGAACCAATTCCAAACATAACAATGTCAGACGGAAACAGACAAGTAAGCGAAAGCGACCTATGGAGCATATCATCCGCTTACGGATTCTACGATCCAGACTTTGACCTTGACGGAGATGGAAGCGTAGAAAAAGGCGAAATAAACAACTCACTAACATACAATGTTTCAGACTCCACATGCGGAGAACTAGCAACAATAGACGTTTCAAACCCATACTACCAACTAAAAGACATAAATACAAACATCACATGGGTTTGGGGACACGGAATGATTGTAACAGGAAATTTCAACGGAACCTGCAACGTAACATTCACCGTAAGCGACGGACAATACGAAGTAGAAAGCAACCCGGTATTTATCAACGTAAGCGTAGCAGGATCACAAAACACAGTGGTAATAACCACTTCATCAGGAGGCGGAGGAACCACAACCGTAACAACAACAATCCCATACCCTGAAGAAGTAGAAAAACCAATACCCATAAACATCATTCTACCGGACATGGTAACAGTCTATGAAAACAACAGCATAGACATACCGCTAACAATAACCAATACCTGGAATTCAAGCGTTTACGGAGTCACACTGGGCTATGAAATAAATGATACAAACGAATATGAAGTAAGCTTTGGCAAAAGATACTTCTACGAAATAAAACCAGGAGAAGAAACAAAAACAGTAATGACCATAACAGGCTATAGAATCGGAGGAATATACGAAATAACCATTATTGCAAACGTAACAGACCCTCCATACATTGATCGCGCAAAAATATACTTGAATTCCATAGAACAAACATCCACCGGAGAAATGGTTCGAACATTAATACGATTTGCGCGAGATTTATTACAAAGAAACAAAGAGTGTCAAGAAATTGCAGAAGTCCTGCAAAAAGCACAAGAAGCATCTGATAATAACAGATTAGACACTGCATTGGAACTGGCCAACTCAGCCATAAATGGTTGCAAATACTTGATAAGTCAAGGACAACAAAATGAAGAAAATCCAACGAGGTTCAGAAGAATATATTTGCCTTTGAAAAGAGAATATCTGACCTACCTACTGGCCATTGGAGCCATAGGCCTGCTGGGAGCAGGAGGCTACTTATTATTCAAAAGACCACCAAAACCTAAAATAAATGAAACAACAACTGAGAACGAAACCAACTACTAAGAATTTTCTATTGATTGATAAACAGAATTAAGAGTTTCATAGTAAGCCATTTTTTCATCATCGGAAAGAGCACTATATTCTTGAAGAACCTGTTTGTAAAGTTCTACGGCGCTATCAACATCACTGTTGTAAAGACTGTAGTATATTTTTTCCAACAAACTATTAATCTCGACATGCCCGGCTTTTTTAGGATCCAGGTTTTCAAGCGGAAGTAAAACCGCCGATTGTACATCAACAACATTCACTTTTTCTCGTTTCTTTGAAAGTTTCTTTCGCCAATTGCGAAAAATAATGCTTCCGACACGTGCACTCTTCTCAATGGTCGTCGGAACAAGCAAATAATCTAAGAAATTCTTAAATTCATTGAGAAAACTCCTCAATTCATCCTCAGAATAAATAACCTGAGAATATTCAAACATAAACACTTTTTCTATGAATTTAAAAAAATCTGCGCGAATACTAAAAGGAATGTAAATATTTTTTAATTCTAAAAAAAGCTCGTCTTTGGTAAATTCATATTTAAGGTTCAAATAATCCTTCAAAAAACTCTTAATAAGATAGTAAACTTCATTGCCCGTTAACAATCCTTTTGATATTAAATAATTAGTATCTCTCAGAATATTACGTCTCAATACAGCTTTCGCTTCTACCTCACCTACTTTTCCCTCTTCCATTATTAGAAACCTATAACTCTAAGAATATTTAAAATATTCGTTTTTAACAGTTACTCTTCGAAAGTGGGCTAAAAAAGTTTTTATAGGATAAATGAAATAAACTACACATATGACAGATATAGCTATAAAAAACACCCATAAAAATCCTGAAGTAGAAAAAGAAGTCAAAGAACTTAATATTAAAATCAACAAAGTAAAAGAAGAAATAAGACGAGTGCTGGTAGGACAAGAAGAAGTCTTGAATTCTCTATTCGAAGCATTACTCTCAAACGGACACGTACTAGTAGAGGGAATCCCTGGAATAGGAAAAACTTTGCTTGTAAGAGCACTATCCCAAGCAGCCGGAAGCGTATTCTCAAGAATACAATTCACACCGGACCTACTGCCAACAGACATCCTGGGAATAACAACCTATGAAGAAGGAAAAGGATTCTACACAGTAAAAGGACCTATTTTCACGAATTTCCTACTGGCAGACGAGATAAACCGATCACCACCAAAAGTACAATCAGCGCTACTAGAAGGAATGCAGGAAAGACAAGTAACAATTGGAAAAGAAACATTCATACTACCACACCCATTCCTAGTAATGGCCACCCAAAACCCATTAGAACAACTAGGAACCTATAAACTGCCAGAAGCGCAGGTCGACCGATTCCTATACAAAGTAATCATAACCTATCCAAAACCCGATGAAGAAAAACAAATCCTAAAGAAAAACATAACAACATCAAAATTTGAAGATTACTCAATCAAACCAATACTATCACCACAGGAAATAATAACTGCACAGGAAACAGTTAAAAAAGTGTATTTAGACGATAAAATCGAGAATTACATAATCAAACTAATAGACGCCACCAGACATCCAAAGAAATACAATGTTGAAACAGGAAAATACATTGAATATGGAGCCTCACCAAGATCAAGCATTAGTTTATTCATAGCCTCAAAAGCACGCGCAGTTATGAAACAAAGATCCTACGTCACACAACAAGATATTAAAGACATAGCCCATAATGTTCTAAGACACAGAATAATTGTAAACTTCGAAGGAGAAGCGGAAAACATAAAATCCGAAGACATAATTACAGAGATACTCAAAAAAGTACCAATATTATAAGACAATGGCTATAAAAGAGTTAAAGCTGAATCTAAAAAGAAAACTAAAGAAACCAGAATTCCAAGTCAGAAGAAAGATTCTTAGCAAAATATTAGAAGGAGAATTGGCCGCATCATCAAAAGGACGAGGAATAGAATTCACAGGTTTCAGAAACTATGTATATGGAGACGATGCAAGCACCATTGATTGGCCCGCCAGTCTGAGAGCAAAAGAAACACTTATTCGAGAATACGAAGAATACAGACACTTCCAAATATTCGTGTTAATGGATGTAAGCAACAGCATGCTATTCTCATCAACAAATAAATTAAAATGTGAATACGCCGCAGACCTGGTGTTTTCATTAGTATACTCAATCGTAAACTCCGGAAACAAAATAGGCCTTGGACTATTCACCGACGGATTAGTAACAAGACAGGTTCCACAAAACGGAACCAATAATTATTATCGAATGCTGGAAGATTTAACAAACCCAAATAACTATGGTGGAAATTTCAACCTGAAAAAAACATTGATGCAAACAAGATCATTATTAGGAGAAAAAAGTTTAATAATCATAGTCTCAGATTTCATAGGATTAGAAAAAGGATGGGAACATTATATTAGAATGCTCACACCAAACTTCGACATACTAGGAATAATGATAAGAGACCCTAGAGACAGAGAACTACCAGAAGATGCAGGACAATTCCTAGTGGAAGATCCCTATACTAAAGAAAGAATACAAATAGACACTAAAGACTATGCAGAACTGTATAAAAAACAAGTTTTAAAAGAAGAAGAAATAAAACATAAATTCCAAGCATCAAGAGCAGGGTTTGTCAGTGTTTCAACAACCGAAGACTTCCTGAAACCATTGCTCAAATATATAAAAATGAGAGCGAAAATGCTTGCAAAAATATCATAAAAAAGAGTAATAAAATGGCTGAAATCACGTTTGTACACCCAATGTATCTATGGTTCCTATTAACCATCCCTCTATTCATAGTCACACACTTCTACCTGCTAAAACATTCAAAGAAAAAAGCCTTCAAATTCGCGAATTTCGAAACAATAAAAAGAGTGACCGGCGATAAAATAATAACAAAAAACATGACCGTTCTGTTTTCAAGAATAGTAATACTAATACTAGTAATTTTTGCAGTGTCAGGAGCGGTTCTATGGTATGAAGGCGAAAGCAACAAAAACGATTTCATCATAGCAATTGACACAAGTGCATCCATGAGTGCAGAAGATTTAGAACCAACAAGATTAGATGCTGCAAAAGAGCATGCAAAACAATTCATAGACTTGCTAAGAACAGACGCCAGAGTTGGAATAGTAACATTCTCGGGGGTTACGTTCATTAACCAGGTTCCCACCAATAGCAAGCTCGAACAAAAAAGCTCACTCAACGACATTGACATAGTGCAGGCAGGAGGAACAGATATTCCAGGCGCAATAATAACCGCCGCAAACCTACTGGCAGATTCAAAAAAAGGAAGAACATTAATACTAATAACAGACGGCAGCAGCACCATAGGAGCGTTCCTAGATAATTCAATCGATGAAGGAATCGCTTATGCTCTAGATCAACATTTAATAGTACACACAATAGGAACCGGAGGTGTAGGCGAACAACCAATAGGTTACATTCCAGAATACTACAACATAAGCGCTGTTTACAATGAAAAAAACCTTAAAAGAATAAGTTCAGCAACGGGTGGAAACTATTATCATGCATTCGATAATCAAGCATTAATAGATGCATTCAGAGACATATCATCTGACTCTGACAAAGCAATACTACAGGTAGATTTAAGCCTTGGACTAATGCTAATGGTCATGATAATGTTGTTCTTTGAATGGGGACTAATAAACATAAGATTTAAAAATATTCCCTGATAATAAAACATGATAAAGGTAAAATAAAATGGCAGAAGAAGAAATATTAAAAATTGTGTTAAGCATTCTGTTGGCATTTCTAATAGCACAAACATCAAAAGTAATTATTGATTACCAAAAAAATGGTCAATTTGATTGGAGATTATATTTCAAAAATGGAGGAATGCCCTCATCACATACTTCAAGCGTGATGGCATTAACAACTGCTATACTAATAGAAACCGGGCTCTCATACTACTTCATAATATGCCTGGTATTCGCAATAATAATCATGAACGACGCAATAATGGTTCGAAGAGAAGTTGGTCTGGAAGCAGAAATGATAAACAAAGTACTAGCCAAAGAAAACATTATACACCACAAACTAACTGAAAGCGTTGGTCACACACCACTACAAGTAACAATCGGATTCTTTGTTGGAATCATCTGCGCACTAGCAGTTTACGCATTCTTTTAGAAGTAATTTAGAAAACTTTTTTAAATGAACTGTGAATATCTGACTCTATGCCTCCGCAAACAAAAATCAGAAAAGATTTTTGGGCGTCGCCATTTTTTGCGGAAAAAGGCAAAATATGCCTCCGTAGCATAGTAGCTATTGCGGCAGCCTTGTAAGCTGCAGGTCGTGGGTGCAATTCTCATCGGAGGCTCTTTTTTCTAATAATTTATAATGACTTTTGTTGAGTTTTTTTATCCAATTGTTTCTCTATTTGTTTTACTCGCCTTCTTATTTTACGAACATATTTGTGTTTATCCATTTCGCTCCACAAATCATTCGCTAACTTGCTATTACCGAGAACTTCATCTATCCATCTGGCAAAATCATTTTTTTGATGATCCTCATTGACATGATAACAAAAATCTTTATCTTCGAGAACTTCAATAGTGTTGACTAACTCATAAATATTTCTGGCTATGGTTCCGTCTGTGAACCAAAAACTCCAGTCATATCTCACATCCGTTAGAAACTTCTCAGCATCGATCATTATTCACCTCTTTAATGCATAAAGATATTTCAATATAAAAATATTGTGAAAATTACAAAAACTATCAAAAGTTTTTGAAAATTCAAAAAATCATGCTTTTTGAAAATACAGTATATCGTTTCCGCTATATCGAAACCGATACATTTATATATTATTTGTTCATAATAATTCTAAAATGATGAGGGGCTACCTGAAAACACTTACTTTGAAAGCGCTAGAGGAAAGTCCTAAAACAGGTTATGCACTTGTAAAAGACATAACCGAACACACCGGAACCAAACCAAGCTTCGGCTCAATATATCCTCTTCTAGAAAATCTATTAAAATGTGGATGCGTAACTTTCAAAGAAAAAGACAAGAAAAAAACATATTCAATTACAAAACAAGGAAAAAATGAACTTGAAGAACTTCTAAATAATAAAAATAAAATGCTTGAAAAAATGGAAGAAGGCATGAAAGTCTTTGAATCAATGTGTGATCAAGAACACTCAGAAGCTTTCAAACTTCAAAAACAAGCAATTCAGATGATGAAAGAAGGAAAAATAAGCTTTGAAGAAGGACCTCACGAAATGCACGAATTGACACATATAATTACACAATTAATGGTTCAAGGAAAAATGAAAGAACATAAAAAAGAAATTAGTAAAATATTAAAAAGAGCAAATAGAGAATTAAGACAACTAACATGAAACAAAAAAACGATATTATAATAGAACTAAAAGATGTGTGGAAAACCTATAAAATGGGAGACGTGGAAGTTCACGCACTAAGAGGCCTTTCACTACAGGTTCGCAAAGGAGAGTTCCTGGCCATAATGGGGCCTTCTGGAAGTGGAAAATCAACCGCCATGAATATGATTGGATGCTTAGACGTGCCAAGCAAAGGAACAATTTTTCTATCGGAAGAAAACATATCCTTAATGACAGAATCTAATTTATCACAAATTAGAGGGAAAAAAATAGGATTTATATTTCAAACATTTAATCTCTTAAATACACTCACAGCCAAAGAAAATGTCAAGTTACCAATGACCTTTCAAGACGTTCCCGCAGAAGAAAGAGAGAGAAAAGCTTTGGAACTATTGAAACTGGTTGATCTTGACAATAGAATGGACCACACACCAAACGAGCTGAGTGGTGGACAACAACAAAGAGTTGCAATTGCAAGATCACTAGCAAATTCCCCTGAAGTAATCCTAGCAGACGAACCAACGGGCAATCTTGATAGTGAAACAGGATTAAGAGTCATGGATTTCTTAAAAAAACTACACAAAGAAAAAGGAACAACAATAGTAATGGTAACCCATGACCGAAGAGTAGCAGAACAGGCTCAAAGAACAGAATATCTAAAAGATGGAGTAATAGTAAAACAACTATAGGTGAATACAAATGAAAAAAATATTAATTTTAGTTTTGTTCATTTTTTTAATGAACATAGTTAGCGCGGCAGATACACCGTCACTTACAACGACAATCATGAAATACGAACCACAACCTGCAGAACCAGACCAATACATGAATGCATTCATAAAATTAGAGAATGTTGGAACCGGAACTGCAAAAAATGTTGTGTTAAAAGTGGTTCCTGAATTTCCATTCAGTCTCGACGAAGGTCAAGAAGATGAAAAATACATTGGTTCATTGAGTGGAGGCGGAAGCTTTTACATAGCTGAATTCAAATTAAAAATAAGTCCAGACGCAGTTGAAGGAACAAACAAACTAAAAGTCAGATACAACATCGATGAAAATCAGAACACCTGGGTTGAACAAGAATTAGACATCAGCATACAAACAGGAGATGCACTACTTTCAATTGAAGAAATATTAACAGAACCAACAGAGCTTGTTCCGGGAAACACTGGAAAAATAAAACTAACAGTGAAAAACCTTGCAGATTCAACTTTGACAAATATGAAAGTGAGCCTTGATTTATCGGATGAAGACCTGCCTTTTGCACCCTACAATTCTGCAACTGAAAAAAGCATTTATCAACTAAACGCAGGACAGAGCCAAGAATTCGTATTTGATATAATCACCTATCCAAACGCTGAAGCTCAAGTATACAAAATTCCAATTGACATAACCTACAATGATAATGTTGGAAACGAGTATGCAAAAGAAAACTTGATTGGAATCATTGTTAACAGCGAACCAGATATCAAAGTTACAATTGATAATACTGACCTGTTGAAAGGAAAAAACATTGGAACAATCACTTTGAAAATTGTAAACAAAGGTTTCAACGATGTAAAATTTCTGAACCTAAAATTAACAGAGACCGATGATTTTGAAGTCGTCTCAACTTCAAACGAAGAATACATTGGAAATTTAGATTCAGACGATTTCGAAACCGCCGAGTTTACCATATTAATCAAAAATGGTAACGAAGTTGAAATTCCATTGGAATTAGAATACAAAGACATGAACAATAATCCCTATACAGAGAACCTAATGGTTAAGCTGAAAATATACAGCGCAGATGAACTTGGACAAAAAAGTAGTAGCGGAGCCATTTGGTTTGTAATAATTATTCTTGCTGTCGCCGGATTCTTTGTATACAAGAAATGGAAAAAGAATAAAAAGAAGAAATCTGCCTAAAATGTTTTTTGATTTCCTTAGAATAGCCGTGAGGAGTCTTCGTAGAAGGGGGCTTCGATCATGGCTTACAATGGTTGGAATATTCATCGGTATAGCTACAGTTGTAGCGCTCATAAGTCTGGGCGATGGATTACAAACAGCCGTTGTTGAGGAATTTGAAAAACTAGGAACCGATAAGATATTCATAATGCCAGGATCGAGTATGATGAGTGTTCCTGGTTCTTTAAAAAATGCTTTAACAGAATATGATGTAGATATCATAAAAAAAGTTAGAGGAGTTGATACTGCTGGCAGTATGGTTTTCAAAGTTGCAAGAGTTGAGTTCAAAGATGAATCAGTTTACACCTATGTTATAGGACTTCCAACAAGCGGTGATGAAGCAAAAATGTTTGAGGAGATCCAAAGCTGGGTGGTTGATGAAGGAAGATTCTTTGAATCGAGCGACAAATATAACATAGTAATTGGTTCTCTTGTTGCTGAAGAAAACCAACTCTTTGAAAACAAAGCCGGTTTAAGAAACACAATCATCATTGAAGGAGTACCTTTCAAAGTCATAGGAATTCTAGAACCTGTAGGAAACCCTGACGACGATAAATCCATTTTTATGCCTCTAAGCACCGCCAGAGAATTGTTCAATGAACCAACAAGCGCAGATTATATAATGGCCAAAGTAGCCAAAGGATATGACCCTGAAAAAGTCGCCGAAGACATAACCAGAAAACTTCGGAATGTGAAAGATGTAAATGAAGGAGAAGAAAACTTCAACGTTCAAACATCCACTCAAATGCTTGAAACAGCAGGAACAGTTCTGAGCGTGATAACAGCGGTCTTAATAGGTCTTGCAGCCATAAGCATAATCGTTGGAGGAGTGGGAATTACAAACACAATGTACACTTCTGTTCTTGAAAGAACCAAAGAAGTTGGTATAATGAAAGCAATAGGTGCAAAAAACTCCGATGTTCTGCAGATATTTTTGATAGAAGCCGGACTGCTTGGAATGGCAGGCGGAGCCATAGGAATATTGATTGGGGCAGGACTTGCAAAGATTGTAGAGATTGCAGCAACACAGACTTTAAGAGTTGAGTATATCGTTGCAAACGTATCACCACAATTAGTAATAGGAGCGCTATTATTCACATTCATTATAGGTGCGGTTGCCGGAACAACACCTGCAATACAGGCAAGCAAAATGAGCCCAGTAGATGCATTGAGAGGAAAATAAATGTTAAGAGATTATTTTAAAATTGCAGTAAACAACCTCATACATAGAAAAATGAGATCATGGCTCACCATGATTGGAATATTCATAGGAATAGCTGCAGTTGTGGCTTTAATAAGTCTGGGACAGGGTATGCAACAGGCCGTTAATGCTCAATTTGGAAAAGTAGGAGCAAATAGGATAATGGTTTCTCCAGGAGGGGCAATTGCAGGGCCAATGTCCGAAGGACTTGCAGCAGGATTACTTTATAATGATGATGTGGAAATCATTAAAAAAGTCAAAGGAGTAGAATTTGCCACAGGCACAATCGCAGATATGCCTGAAGTAAAATTCAATGATCAAACAAAGTACATCTCTGTGATGAGTTTTGATACTGATACTGAAACCACGCGATTCATGGAACAGTTAGGATTTTTTGAGATAGAATTTGGAAGACAAATAAAACCAGGTGCAGAAAGCGAAGCAGTGGTGGGATACTTGGTTGCAAAAAATTCATTTGACAAAAAAATAGGTGTAGGAAATAATATTTACATTGATGGAAAAAAATTCAGCGTTATAGGTGTTCAAGCAGATGCAGGTACTGGAATGCACGATGCAATCATAAGAATTCCAAAAGCTACAGCAGAAGAATTATTTGAAAAAGAAAATCCTTCCACAATATTTGTGAAAGTCAGAGACGGATACGAGCCTCAAGCAGTTGCAGATGACATAAGTAAAGATCTTAGAAAAGAACATGATGTAGAAGAAGGCAAAGAAGATTTTGCAGTTGAACTGGCTTCAGATGTAATCGCATCATTCAATTCAATTTTAATTGCCATTCAAATTGTAATAATTGGAATCGCAGGAATAAGCATAGTTGTAGGAGCAGTTGGAATTACGAACACCATGTACACCTCTGTCCTCGAAAGAACCAAAGAGATTGGCATAATGAAAGCAATAGGAGCCAGAAACTCAAGCATACTGAAAATTTTCTTAATTGAATCCGGGCTGCTGGGTTTAGTGGGTGGAGCCATCGGAATATTAATAGGTATGGGCCTTGCAAAAGCAGTTGAGATTATAGCTGCACAAGCACTCGGAACAGACATTCTCAAAGCATACTTCCCATGGTATTTAATCGTTGGAGCACTCTTATTCAGCTTCCTAATGGGCGCACTGGCCGGAACAACACCAGCAAAACAGGCAAGCAAGATGAATCCAACGGATGCTTTACGTTACGAATGAAATGAGGAACTAAAGCCCAAAAAACTTGTTTTTTGATTGCACTTCGTTATGAGTAAACCTTTATATTCTTAGTTTGATTCCTTTTTTGAATGACTGAATTAGAATTAAAAGTGTATATCAACAGTTCCAAAATGGAATTTTACACAGATCAACTCGCCATGCTAGAATTAATGCTAGATGAAGATGATTTCCCTAAACTACACATTCGAAAAGAAGAAAAACAATATCTAAAAACTTTGCCTGCTGATTACGACTTATACATAATCCATTTATCAGATGTAAGCTTAGATGAAATAAAACGAATTAGAGAAAAACAACCCTATAGTAAAGTATTTGGAATATCCGGATCATACATTAGTGGATATTTGTGTGAATATGATGCGCCACGCTTTTCGCTTAAAGATATTTGTGATGATGGTGATAATTATCTGAATTTCAAAAAAGTAAAAAGATTAATCAAAGATTCATGGGTTACTAAAACAGAGTAAATATTAAATACTAATCAATTCTAAGAATATAGATGAAGCAACAAAAATCGAAGAATTTTGTGATCCATAAAATCATCGAGGTGATTTTATGAAGAAAGAATTCAGCAAAAATAATATGTTTAGTTATAATCTTACTAAGAAAAGATTTTTTTTACTCATAGTGACCATTATTCTAATTGCTTTAGCAGCGTTTGTCGTAGTTTACCTTACAGTCTTACGAGAATCAGATTTCATTGTCATAACGATTTTGAAAGCTTTTTTCAATCACATTATTCTAAATATTAAAAGCGGTGGACTTCTTGGAGCGTTCTATACTTCTTTGTTTGGGGGTTTGTTCTTTGTTTTCATGCCAATGGAAGTCGCATTCATTGCATTTATCAAATCAGGAAGTTATCCTGCTTTAGTCATAGCGCTCTACGTTTTAGGAATGTTTTTTTCGTTCACAATCAACTATTACATCGGAATGAAGCTCACAGATATTTCCAAGAAAATTATTACTCCAAGGAAGTTTTACAAGATAAAAACAGTCATAAATAAATACGGGGCGTTGGCAATCTTTGTTTTCAATGTCCTGCCATTGCCTGCCCAGCCACTTTCAGCTATACTGGGAGTTTTCAAATATAACAAAGCAAGATTCTACTTTTTTTTCATTTTAGGACAAACTATAAAATATACATTCATCACAATTGGATATTTTTATATAATATAAGTGATTAATCAAAGGAAGGTGTTAAAATGTTAACCAAAAGAACAAAAATATTATCGAGCAAAATTACGAATCAGACTATTCTTGTAGGAGCACGTTCGTTTCTTGGAAGAAAAGTTTTTTCAAAATCAGGGAACAAAGTTGGAAGAGTGAAAGACTTAATTCTGAAAAAAGATAAACTTGTCGGATTCCTTGTAAAAGGAAAAAAGAAAATATTCATTGATATGGAATACGTTGCTTCAGACTCAGAAAAAGCAATCATGCTATCAACGGATCCCGTGATTGATTTTATTGGAAAACAGGTGTTTGACTCTGAAGGTAAGAAAATTGGTAAAGTCACAGATTTAGATAGAAAAACAAATGCAAATAACTTTAATGCATTAATTGTAAAACACAAATTTTATTCACGACCAATAATCATTCCTAAGAAAGATGTTGATGTTTCACAGGAAAACATTATACTGAATAAAAAGTTTGAGAAAAAATGATACATAAAAAATTGAGAATTTTTGATGAACATAAATTCAGAAAGGTGAATTTATGACTGATATAATAACAACCGATGATATTCTTGGAAAGGAAGCCGTTGATCCTACTGGTCAAGTTCTTGGAACAGTTGTAAAGCTTCATGTCAATAAATTAACAAAAGAAATTGTGGGCTTGACAATAGACTTAGGATTTATGAAACCAGATTTGTTTGTCGGAACAGAGTTCATCAAACAATTTGGAGTTGACGCAATTCTTTTGAGTAGAGTTCCAACTGATAAACTCAAAGGATTAGATGTTTTAACATTCGAAGGTCAAGAGATTGGAACAGTAAACAAAGTCATACTTTTCAGAACCAACATCAAAGAGATCATAGTGACTTCAAAAGAAGGATTCTTTACAAAAGAGCACATCCACATTGCTGCCAACCAGATTGATAAAATTGGCGGAAGCATTATTCTAAAGAAAGGATACAAGTTGAAGAAGTACTAATTGCACTATATCTTTATATAACTATCTTCATTTCCATTCTTTATGGCAAAGGAAAAAGAAGGATTTTTTAGTGGCTTCCTGAAAAAAGATTTACTACCATTATTTTCAAACTATGTAAAAAGAGTTTTAGATTCTGAAATCAAGGGTTTTAAACAAGCCATTGAAAGAAAAATCGATTTCAAAATGAAAAAAATGCATTTGACAATGATGATGTACGCTGGAGCAACCATTTTAATGGTTGGTTTTGCCATGTTCATAGAAAATTTAGTTTCATTTCCAAGGGGTTCGGGGTTTATTATTGTTGGTGCAATAGTCCTGTTGGCTGCTTTTATTATCAGATCATTGATCAGAGAATAGAAAACTATTTAAAATTACTAACTAATTTTTCTTATAATGAGGTCTATACTTTCACTATCTGAGTACGTGAAGAGGCTTCCTAAGAAAAAGAGGGAGATCTTCTTAAGACTATTCTCTATTAGCGATTCTATTGGAAAATCAGTTGTTCCTGAAGAAATGAAACCTTGGATTACAAAAACTTTTGGTTCTGTTAAAGCTGTTGAGACTCAAAAAATTGTGAGAATTGATAATAATATCACTTGTGTCACTGCTTTGTTTAATGAGTTAAGAGCCAAAAGACCTATCGATGCCAAGAACAAAAGCAATGCTAAAGAAGTCATAAAAGAAAATAAAGGAAAAGATTTCTGCAACCCTTTGACCCACACTACAGAAGATTACTTTGGTAGAATCAAAGGCAAGAAATCAATAACTGCCAGTAATGTTGCCAAATACGGTGCTTTTCACGGAGTAATAATCTTTAAAGAACATGATCCTTTAAAATTCAATGCTGCAGATGTTAAAGATCATCTGGAGACTGCTGAAAAATGGATTGAAAAAGTTCATGAAAAACATCCTTTAAGGATATATCCATTCATTCTTTGGAATTGTCTTTGGAAAGCTGGAGCAAGCATTGTTCACGGTCATATGCAAGTGCTTATTGGACGAAGCAAACATTATGGTGAAATTGAAAGACTGAGAAGATTCGCAAGTGGTTATGGGAGAGTTTATGGCTCTGATTACTTCAAAGATTTGTATGAAAGTCATAAATCTGTTGGTTTGGGCTTTGAACAAAAAAACAATAGAATTATGGCTCATTTGACACCTAGAAAAGAGAAAGAGGTCATCATCATGGCCAAGACGCTAAACAACGCTTCAGAAGCCCTGTATAAGGCCCTGAACGCATATAGAAAGATGGGTGTGGAAAGTTTTAATGTTGGAATATATCTGCAACCATTGGATGGCTCCTGGAAAATGCCAGTAATCATAAGAATTGTAGACCGAGGAAGCCTTGCAAACAACACAACAGACATCGCAGGAATGGAACTATTTGCAGGTGCAAGCGTTGTAGCATCGGACCCCTACAAGGTAATTGAAAAAATTAAGAAAGAGTTCTGAAACAGAAAAAAATATATTAACTTGCGCATTTGTTATTATAATGGATTTAAAACTTGGTTTTCTCGCATCACACGAAGGAAGTAATGTGAAAGCAATTCTGAATAATATAAATAATGGTTCATTAATAGCAGAACCAAAAATCATTATTTCTAATAATCCTGATGCAAATGTTCTAAATATAGCAAAAAAGAAAAATGTGCCTGGTTATTGTATGAATACAAAAAACTATCCTAAAAAATATTCGTCTTTGGAAAAAGCTATTTTAAACAATTTCATAGAGAATGATGTTAACATTATCGTTCTCGCAGGATACCTAAAACCAATTGGAAAAAATATCCTTTCACATTATCATAATCATATTCTAAACATTCATCCGTCCTTACTGCCAAAATATGGTGGAAAAGGAATGTATGGCTCTGTAATTCACAAAGCAGTTATAGATTCCGATGATAAAGAAAGCGGAGCAACAATTCATATTGTAACTCAAGAGTATGATCAAGGGCCCATAATAGCCCAATGTAAAGTTCCAAGATATAAAAATGACACCGTAGAGACATTGGCAGCTAGAGTTTTAAAGTTCGAACATGTTTTTTATTCACAAACATTAAGAGATATACAACAAGATTTGATTAATTTAGAAGAGTTCTAATCAATATAACTTAACAAACCTTCTGAATAAGTAACCCACACATCAACCATTCCCATCAAAGCATGTGCCTGCCCTGGATTATCAACATTATGAGAATAATAATTTATGCTGTAATCCAAAGTATTCTTTAACAGACTATTTCTTTCATGACGGTCAGTTGCCAACCAAACACCATTTCCATAGATGTAAAATCCTGAAATAAAAGCTGTGTCTTCATAGAAATCAAGTGGAGTTGGATAATTGAAATATTTTTTTTTCAAATATTCAGAAATCTTCTCATACATGGCATGCTGAGCTTCAGGACCTACCTTCGCATTAATCATCTTAAAAGCAAAGTCCTTATCAAGATCAACTCCAAACTCATAACCATCATTCATTAGTCTTTTCGGTTGCCAAATAACTTTCTCATCCATAAAAAAAAGTAATTTATAGAACTATAAAAAACTTAGCTTTAATCACTTCTCAAAGCATCTATTGTGTGCTTCTATATAGTTTCCTACGAAGTTAGCCCAATCACAGGTATTGGCTAAGCTCTTTGCAATTACTTTGCTTTTTACTCTGTCTTCATGTGATAGCATTGCAAAAGAATACATTTCTTTGTACATATCTTCAACAACTTCGTCTTCTGTTCTGTTGAATCGTTTCAAAATATAAATTCCTTTATTCTTATCTTTTGGAATTTTATCTGTTATGAATCTTCCGAAGCCGGCCAAATCAGTTGTTAATGAAACAACTCCCATGGCAGCTGTTTCCAAAGGAGTATAGCCCCATGGTTCGTAATAGCTAGGAAACAATCCCAAGTGACTGCCTGCAATTGCATCATAATAGGACAAATTTATCAAGCTATCATTTCCATCCAAGTAAACAGGATAGACTATGACTTTAACTTTGTCATCTTCTTTATTATCCAAACCTTCTGTGTATAAGGCTTTCAGCATAGGATCATTCTTCTCATTGGAGATGTTGTGAGTTAGTACCGATGGCACTCCCAATCTTTTGAAACGAATCAAATCTTTCTCTAAATCTTTCAAAAACGTTTTTGTAAACATTGTTCTGACGGATGGTGTTTTTGAACTAACAATGTCCATGACTATTTTTTTCAATATATCATTGGAATGCCATTGCACATAGTTCTTTATGTGTCTGTAATAGTTCTTGTTTTCCAACACATCTATCTTTACGCCTTGAGCATCCAGAGGTATCCAGAAGAAGGTTGATATTGTTCTCTTGGATTTGTCTTTTTTTAATCGTTCATTTAATTTTCCAAGAGCTTTAATCATCACATCTATTCCTTTGTTTTTGAACTCATATCTTCCCACAATAAAAAACACTAAATTATGGTCAAGATCAATGTTATAATAGGGGTAAAACTGAAATGTCAAGAACTCCCTTATTTTTTCTCTGGCTAACAAATGCTTGACAGAGGTTTCTTCGATTGTTGGAAACTTTCTCATGGTCAAACCATTGTTTAAAATCACTTCTGGTTTTCTCCCGAGAATTTTTTCAGCTTCAATGGCAGTTATTTCTGAAACCGTTGTGAAAATATCTGCTTTTTGAGCCGAGGCTCTTTCGGTTAAGAATTTATCTTGAACATTATACTGGTAGGCTTTCTCTTCTGGATTTATATTGTCAAGAATTCCATACAAATCCTCTCCATTGCCTGCCAATGTTCTTCCAAGCATTGTTGCATGTGTTGTAAAGACCTTTTTAACGCTTGAATTAATTGAGTTTAAATAGAATATTGAGAATCCTGCGAGCCATTCATGAAAATGACCAACGATTTTTTTACCGGGTAAATATTTCTCAACAGCACCCAATAACATTCCTACAGCCCATGACCAAAGCATTGGCTCTTCAAACTCCCAGTGAGCGTTTAATGAATCGATTTTTTCCTGCTCCCATAGAAGCTTCTTGATATCATTTTTTTTAGTCATCAAACCTTTAAAATCGATTAGAATCGTGTCCGGTGAACCATCAACATCCCAACTGCCATAGTAACAGTCAATTCCATCTTTTTTTAAATCATCAAAAGCTTTTTGCAGATAATCAGGAACTTCTTTCTCATCCAGTTCAACCATTGCTTTTCTTTGAAAATAAGGACCTATCAAGAAGTAATTGTTGTAGAATTTTCTCATCACATAGGCCTTGCTTTTCACAACCGTATAAATACCTCCTACTTTGTTGCAAACCTCCCACGAGGATTCAAACAAATAATCTACTTTTATTTTGTCATCCATTTTATATCAACCTAGCAATTATCACACCTATCAAAATTCCTATTATGAATCCGTAAAGAAATTCTCTAACCATAAATCTTTTGAATTCATCAGAGTCAGTATCATATTCTCTGTCTTTTCTTAATTCATCTGCTATGAGTTCAATCATATCTTCTCGAGAATTAGTTTTATCCAATCTTGCAGCCAAGGTGTCTCTATGAAGAATATCCCTTGTCCATTTAGAAAAATCATTTTTGTTGTGAGTGTGATGTTTGAAATCGTTCTCAGACATGGTCAACAAAGCTTCCTTTAAATCGCTCAGTGTTTCTGCTTCTTTGCCATGCACTGCAAAAAACTTCTTATGCGGCGGTAATCTTATCTTTCTCACCTCTCTCCTCTTTCCTATATGTTCTCTTTTTTAGTTGAATATTGCACTAGGAGTCTCACTTATTGAAAACTTCGGTTCAACTCCATTTATTTGACCTTTGATTCTGTGAGTTATGTCGTTAAGTATGTTCATGAAAGCAATAAATGCTTCATAGGGCGTTTCGTATGGATTAAAGTATTTGTGCACATCTCCATCGTTGAAAAATTTAGTACACATGTAGTAAAAATGATCTGAAGTATTCATTTTTCTCCAATCATCCAATAGTTTTGGATCGTTGGTTTCTTTGACTTTTCGTTCTAATTTGTAAAGTTCTTCTATGGCTGATTTTTGAATTTTATTGCCTAACCAGGCACTCAAGTCTCTTTCAACATCTGCCCATGACATGAAACTATGAACATCCAATTCATCCTTGATTTCATGATCCAAGAGATTTGATGGATTTACAAATTCCATTTCATTTTTTATGGCTTCTTCCGGAAATTTATCCAAGAACTGGAATATTCCTGTAACATCCCATTGATGCTCTCCAAATGTTTCGTAGTCCATAAACAAGTTAATTATTTCACCGGGACTTTCCTTCATCCAACGAACATATTTCTCGACCGTTAATGGATGATCCTTCCAGGTATGTTGACTGAACCTAAAAGCAACGTCATCGCTTAGCTTATAGTTTTTCAAGAGTAATTTGAGTTTGTCAGTGGTTTTTGATTTGTAAACATAATTCGGTGATCTCCAGTCAAGAATATGATCTGCTCCTTCTGCCAGAATTCCTTCATAACCCAGTCCTTCTATGTAGTTAGCCAGTTCATTATTGAATATGAGTTCAGTGTTTCTGAATATTCTTGGTTCCTGATTGAAAAGTTCCTTCATTTTTTTTCGGTGCATCTCAACCTGTTCTTTGAACTCTTCTTTAGAATAGATGAACGCCAACGAATGATAATAGGTTTCTGATAAGAATTCAACACAACCAGTATCCGCTAACTCTTTGAATAAATCAAGTACTTCTGGAGCGTATTTCTCAAATTGTTCTATGGCTGTACCAGTGATGCTAAACGCAACTTTGAATTTGCCTTTATGTCTTTTTATTAAATCCAATAAATGTTTATTTGTTGGAACATAGCATTTTCTGGCCACCTTCTCCATTACTTCCTTGTTCTTTTGGTGATCAAAATAATCAGAGTTATGACCTATTTCAAACACTTTATAGTTTCTTAGCCTGAATGGCTGGTGAACTTGGAAATACAAACAAATTTTCTTCATTTTAGTTTCTCTTCAATTGTGATTCATATACTCGTAAACATTTTTCAGCAGGTATGTCCCAGTTGAATTTTTTTACTTCCAATGAACCGTGATGTTTCAGCTCACTGTTCAAAGTTCGGTAATGGAGTACTGCCAAAATTTTACTGGCTGTGTCTTCCACATCCCAAAAATCAATTTTTAGGACATGGTTTATTACTTCACTGACACCTGATTGTTTTGATATTATGACTGGTGTGCCTGATTTCATTGCTTCCAGGGGAGTTATGCCAAATGGTTCGCTTACTGATGGCATCACATAAACATCTGCCATTTGATAGGCTTTACTTACGTCATCTCCTGTTAGGAACCCTGCGAACAATACTTGCTTGGCAATTCCTAGTTCGGCTGCTCTTTCTATCATGCTTGCTTCCATGTCTCCGCTGCCTGCAAATATAAATTTCACATCAGGATCCTTATCAAGGACTCTTTTTGCTGCCGCAAGGAAATAATCAGGTCCTTTTTGAAGTGTTATTCTTCCAAGAAACAAAACAATTTTGTCTCTTTTTTCAATGTGATAGACTGGTTCTTCTTTGAACTCGACTGCGTTGTGTACAACCGTAATCTTTTCTGGTGGAACTCCATAGTGTCTCACCAATAGGCTTTTGGTGTAGTTACTCACAGCCATTATGTGGTCTGCTTTGTGAAAGCCCATTCTTTCAATGTCGTAAACGTATTGGTTTAATCCATGTCCGCCTGTTCTGTCGAACTCCGTTGCATGTATGTGGATTACCAGTGGTTTTCCTGATACTTCTTTGGCTTTGATGCCTGCTTGGTAGGTCATCCAATCGTGAGCGTGAATTATGTCGAATTCTTCTGACATGGCTATGAATTTTACTCTGTGTGAGTATCTTTGTACTTCATCGAACAGGTTTCGTCCATAAAGTATTCCTGAATTTAGATCGCTGCTTTGTGCCAGTGCAAATTCTTCTGCATATGAGTTTGAGGTTTGGTATGGTACCAGTAGGCTTTCAATTTTTTTGATTGTGATGTTTTTGTTTTTGAAAACTTTGTCTGCCACCATTAGTTTGACATATTCACCTGTTACGTTTCCAGGTCCTGTTGGCATGATAAATGTTACTTTAACGCCATGATGACTTAGGCCTTTTGTCAACCCGTAACAAGCTGTTCCTAATCCCCCTGAGTAGACCGGTGGAAATTCCCAGCCTAGCATTAATACTTTCATAATCCCCCCTGAGGAATTATGAAGTTCAAAAATACTAGTATTTTTGTAACCTTCATTCTCGCCCCTTTTTCATTCTAAATTAAACTACTATGGTTTATGATGTGAGCATTCATTTATATAATTTCCTATATAAATTCATTTAGTTAATTAAGTAAAATAATTAATAACTAAATTATATAATTAAGTAAACCATAAAATAGAAAGGTTTATATAGGACCTGAATCACACTACAAATATGGACTACGGAACACTGTTAACAGATTCTAAATGGAACATAATTCAAGAATTAGCCAAACACAACCAAACACCAACAGATCTAGCCAATAAAACAAAAACCAGTCTAGCAAACATAAGCCAACAATTAAGACTACTGGAAGCCTATGGACTAGTGAAAAAAGAGCGCAGAATTAGCACAAACGAACCAGGCAAACCAAAAACCTTATTCTCATTAGGAAAAGAAGTGAACCACTTAACATTCATAACTAAACAACTGGCAGTAAAAAAAGAACTCGAACTAGACTACCTACAAAAAGCCATTTTAAAACTGTGGCTAACACAAAAAAAAGAAGACGTTTACTTCCTAGAAAAATTTCTCATTACAAACGAAGAAATTCCTAAGAAATGCGACGCCATAGGAATTGTTAAAACCACATCCGATAAAATAGAGCTACTGTTAATCACAAAACACATAGTAGACATAAGATCAAAATACAGCAATCAAACAATCACAAATATTGAAGATCAAAAAAAGGAAATAATCTGCTGGACCCACACCATAGAAGAAATGGAGGAAGGACTAGCAAACAACAACGAATACTTCAAAGGACTGGTTACAAATCTACAACCATTCCTTGAGAAAGACGGATTGATAAATCGAATAATAAAATCTAAAAATGGAAAAAATCAATAAAATACTTGGAAAACTCTCTTTTGAAGAGCTAAAGGAATTAAAAGAAACACTGCAAAAAGGAGAAGCCATAGAAGCCATAGAAGAAAGTTTAGAAAGATTTAAAAATTCAAACAAAGTATGTCCAGTTTGTAACACACCAGTAGGGGATGAGGGATTTGTACTTATATTCGGACCAAACGGTTTCAAGAAAAAAGCGACTTTCGACGGCACAGACTGTTTAGAATACTTCATATACAACATGAGAAAATGACATTTGTAGAAATAAAAAGGATTTTTGAAAAAAGAAAGTTTAATCTGATAAAGACTCTGGAAAACGAACGAGAAGACATAGAACTATCCAAACAACATCAAATCTATGGCGCAATAAAAGAACTAGAAAACATTCTAAAAACAATTGATTATTATCAAGAAATTGAAGTTCAGAATCATTTTGAAATGCGTTTAGTCAACGAACAAAACCAGTCATTAATACAAAAAATAGGCTTGAAACTGAGAAACAGAAACACAGAAACAAAAAGGCAGAAAATTAACCAATAAGTCTTCTTTTTTTAGACCTCATAAAAATTAATCCATTTCTATATTCAATCTGCTTATGAACCATAACACCTTTGTTAAAAGAGACATTATTATTAAAGCCAGATTCATTAATGGTTTTTTGAAATAATATTGTTTTCACAACGATCCCCCAAACAAAGGAGATGATACTTCTCTTTAAAAAGCTTTGTTTAAGGTTCGCTCATAGAGAAAAACTATTGCAAAATATAGCGGAGTAGCGACGAGAACTAAGGTAGCTATAAGAATCTTAAATAACAATACCAAACCAAACACCTGAGCTATATAAGCGCCAACGGGCACCAAAACCAATAATGGCAATGAAACAGCAACGCCCACAAATGAGAAATAAACTTTCCTCTCAGCATCAGACAATAGCTTACCAGTGAAAAAACCCTGAGCCATACCAAGGATTGAAGCACCAATTATGGACAAAGCAGACGCAACACTAACAACAATTAAATTAGGATTGTAGGCTAAAGACAAAGGAAGCATGGCCGTCAGCAAAGCTCCAAACACCAACATTGGTGAAATACCTATATGTTTTTGGAGATTCCTAGTGAACCAAGGACCAATGAATGAGAATATCGCTGCAATTGAAAAAACCACTGCAACATTTAGAAAACCTCCAAGGAATTGGTTTTTAAAATGATCATAAATAAAAATTCCATAGAAAGAATTTCCCAGTATCTGCACCAGACCTGTAACGATTGAAGTCAAAGTCAAAAAAAGAACTATTTTATTCCTAGAAAACAATGAAGAATGTAACTTCATCCTTTTAGTAAATTCACTTAAAAAAGAAGACATTTTTACCTGAGCAGCCTCTGACTTCTGCTTTATGTGGGCAAGCACATAGCCTGAAAGTATAAATGCAAAAGCAGTAATCTCAAAAGATATTAGGTAACCATAAACCGTCAGGCTAAATGTTTTGCCTAAAAAAGACAAAGACACAACCTTTCCAGCCAAAGGAAACAAGTCCATTACAAAACCCGATATGAGCATCGAAATTATGGTTATTAAAAGCCCATAACTCGCTATCTTTGAAAGAAAAACTCCCATGTTCTCTCTTTTCAAATGAGATCCGATAAATTTAACATACAACTCACCATGAGCAACAACGCCTAACGCACCTACAAGAAAAGCCAAGGCGAATAGCCAAGGCTTTCTAGCAACAACTGCAAAAGACATTATTAAGAACGAAAAACCATAAATAATTCCCGCCCTACTGATAAGATTCTTTTTTAGTATATGAACTCTGGAGAATTCCTTAAGAAAAGACGAGTAAAGCAACGATAAAATAGTTCTCAAACCATTAATCAAACCTATCAAGAAAAAAGAAGCACCAGAGAACCAAAATAAAATGTTAAGGAACGGATGTGAAACAAAACCATAACCGACTCTATCCATTATTTCCTTCCAAGCAAACTTTTTCTTCAAAGACCCGTCAGAACTCACCTTTTCCATTCTTAAGTTGGCAGCAGCCTTCTCAATGGCCAAATCAACATCATCCTCAAGAAAACCATGTTTAGCAAGTTTTATCTTGATATCTTCAAAAGAAACATTGTCCTGCAATAAATCCTTAACCAAACCCAAGAGTTGTCCATCCATGAAACTATCTAAGAGCTAAGCGATATTTAAATTTAATGGAAAAGAAATTTTAAAAAAATAACAACATACCAAAACTAAAATACGTTTTTGAACTTTTATTTTCTTCGAAAACAAAAAGTTTTTTAAAATCCATCATAAACAATATTCTTTAAGAGTGGCTTTAGGACTAAATCTCTTTAAAACAAAAAAAAGAGGGATGATAAAAGAGAAATGGAAATTTGATATAGGCAGTTCTCTATTGTCTCCACCAATCATTTGTGACCTTACAAATACAGGCCACCACAGCATTTTAACAGCCACAAAAGATGGAAAAGTTTTCTTATTAGATTTTGAAGGCAATGAAAAATGGGTTTTTGACGCAAAAGAACATGTTGACACTACTGAAAGCATGTTCTTTGACTCTGAAAGTGCAAACAGCATCTTGTCAACACCTCAAATATGCGATATAACAGGCAATAAACGCAAAGAAGTTATTTTTGGAACAGAAATGGGCGTTGTTTACGCTTTAGATGCATACGGTCATCCACTATGGAAATTTCATGCTGGCGGCTCCGTTAGAGGCGCTTTAGCAGTTGGAGATGTTAATGGTGATGGACAACAGGAAATAATATTTGGATCAGGCGATAAACATTTGTACATACTCAACACCAATGGCAGATTAATTAGAAAAATTGAAGTCGGATGCAAAATAGAATCAACTCCCGAAACTATGGGTGATAAAATCATATTTGGCTGTGACGATGGAACAATCAGATGCATCAACTATGAAGGTCATGAACTATGGCGATTTGAAACAGATGCAAAAGTCATTGCAAAACCAGTCATCACTAGATTCACAGAGGGTGGAACAATTCACATACTAATAGGTTCAATGGATCATTATTTGTACGCACTGGATGAATACGGAGAACTAATATGGAAATTCAAAACAGAAGGCGCGATTTATTCAAGAGTTACACTGGCAGATATTAACAGAGACAAAAAATTAGAGATTTTGTTCGGTTCCTGCGATAACAATGTGTATGCTTTGAAAAACACAGGCGACAAAATATGGTCCTTTGAAACAGGATTCTGGGTTGTGGCTCCGATAGTAATTAATGATATCGATGAAGACGGTCGCTTAGAAGTTATTGCGTGCTCATTTGACCACAACATATATATACTTGATGCACGTGGTAATTATGTATTGGATTACGTCCCTGGACTCGCAGGAGTAATGCAACAAACAGGTTCATACAGCGACGTAATGACTTCAGACCCTGGAAAAATAACTGCTAAGAAACTATGGCAATTCCAAACGGACGGAGTCGTTGTCGGTTGTGAATACACAAAAGAAGGTAAAAATATTATTGTCAATACAAGAAGAGGTATAATCAGTAATCTTGGACATGTAAGAGGTGATTAAGATGGTTGAACAGATTGAAAGAGTAAAAACTTATATTCAAGGATTTGACGAAGCAATGCAAGGAGGAATTCCTAAAGGGCACGTGGTTCTAGTAAGTGGAACTGCCGGTTCCATGAAATCTTCTATTTGCTTCAACATAGCATACAATGAAGCATTGGCCGGAAAGAATAGTCTATACATTTCTCTTGAACAATCTACAGATTCATTATACCAACATTTGGAAAACATGAATATTGATCTTGAAAAAATTCACCTTGTCTCTCTTAAGGATTTAGCCAAAATTGATGAAGTCGTACGATCAGTCAAAAACTCCACCAAAGGATCAATCATAGTAGTAGACATCGGTTGCATTAGAAAAGAAATAAAAGACGTTAAAGTAGGTGACAATAAGAGCTGGATGAATGTAATAAAAAACATTGTTAAAAAGATAAAAATGGAAACTCCATGTTCTCTTTTCGTTCTGGATTCATTGTCAGCTCTATACACTCTGTCAAGCTTTGAAAATCCAAGAGTCGAACTGTTCTACATTTTCGAGTTCCTAAGAGACACCGGGTTAACAACCTACCTTATATCAGAAATGCCTCTGGATGGAAGCAAATACTCAGAGTATGAAATAGAGGATTTCTTGGCCGATGGAATAATCTTGTTAAAATTGACTCCTTTCAGAAGAAACATAATTAGAGAAATTTCTATTGTCAAAATGAGAGCAACAAAATGTAACAACGACGTATTCAGCCTAGAATTCAAAAACGGCAAATTCAACGCATTATACGGCGGACAAAATCCATTGTTGTAGAATCATTTGAAACCATCGACAACTTTAAATATGACTTTTGTTAGAGATGAAGTATGAATAAAATATTGTTAGTTGTTCTGATTGTTTTAGGGGTTCTAGTTGTAAGTGTTGCAGCAATAGGAATAATGTCAGCATCAAGGGTGAAGTTTGAAAAGCCCGCTGTTTACTTATATCCAGAATCAGATTCTATAATTGATGTAAAAATTGAAACAACCGGAGATATTATTGTAAGCGAGCCAGATTATAACAATGGATGGAATGTGTTTGTAACCCGGGAAGGAGAGATTGAAGGAACATATGATTATTTGTTCTACGAAGTTGAATTTAAAAAGAAAATAGAGTTAGAAAATGAAGGATGGGTTGTTCCATACAATGAACTAGAAGAGTGGATGGACACAGTCTTGTTTGACCTGGGTTTAAATGAGAAAGAACAAAGTCAGTTCAAAGAATACTGGATAAACAGATTACCAAAAGCAAATTATTACGAGATAAAACTATTGAGTCAGGAATTCTTAAAAGAAGAAATGGATTTAATAATAACTCCAGAGCCAGACACGATTTTAAGATTAAATTTCTACTTCAAAGCTTTGAAAGAAACGCTCAGCAGTGAAACTGCTGGCGCGCCCAAAGATGAACTTTTGAGCGAAACAAGCCTTGAAGAACCAAAAATAAACACTCCAAGCAGAGAAGGATTCACAGTTGTCGAATGGGGCGGAGTATTAGAAAAGTAACTATTCTCTTAATTTTTCTTCAATTTTCTTTATTTTAAGTTGATCTTTATCACGATTTAGCTTCTTGTAATCTTCAAGTTCATCTTCTAGAGAAGCAATAGAAATCTCAAAACCATTCAGTTTCCAAGAAATCGCATTATCAAATTCATTAACATAAGAAGATGTCCATTCTCCGTCGATTAGTTCTTCTAATTCACCCATTACTTCGACTTCAATACCATTAATTTCAAATAATCCGTAATACGAACGAAAAATGTATTTCTCACCAAAAGCCACTGGTTTGACTTCGAATTCTTTCAATAACTCACCGACTTTAAATGCATCTTCTTTATCAGTCAATACATCAATATCGTTCGCTTCAACATCAACACCTTGAAGAACAAGATTGGTACTGCCAATTAAAACCCATTTCACAGATTTTAATTTCTCAGATAAAATTCTCAAAACTTCGATGTATTTTTTATTAATCATGATTTTCCATGACTCGGCTCTTTATTTAAACTTTTTCGATAATCAAACAAAAACATTTTTAACTTCTTCACGTTTCTTTTAGTATGAGGTAAAACTTATGAAAATTATAAAACTCGCCCTAATGTTTTTCTATAATAAAGAAAAAAAAGTATTGCTTCAGGACAGAAGAGACATTTCAAAACGAGGTGAAGAATGGGGATTTTTTGGCGGACACATAGAGGAAGGAGAAACTCCTGAGCAGGCGATTATTAGAGAAATAAAAGAAGAACTTTCTTTTGACCTAAAAGAATTCAAATTCATCAATCATTTTAAAAATCCTGTAAAAGAATTTGACACTCTTTTAGACACACATATTTTTATTGCTCCATTAAGAGATAATCTAAAGAAATTCAAGCAAATTGAAGGACAAGGAATGAAAATGTTTTCCTTCGAAGAAACAAAAAAACTTAAAATGGTTTCAGGCGATGATAAAATAATCAGAATTGCTTTGGAAGCCATCAAACAAAAACATTTTTAACCGCTTTCTTTTTCTTCATATTAGGGGATTAACATGAAGGAAGCCATAATTGAACTTTACGATTTCATAAAGCTATGTGATAAGAGATCTGAATGGATGAAGCAAATGTCTGTTCGAGATAGAATTCAAGAGCTTAAAAAAGAGACTGAAGAACTAATTGAAGCTTTCGATAACAATGATGTGGAGAACGTCAAAGAAGAGCTTGGAGACGTTCTATGGGACGCATTATCATTGATGGTCATGGCTGAGAGAGACGAAATCATCAAAGGTAATAAAGCCATAAGAGAAAACATTCAAAAAATCAAAGATAGAATGCCATGGCTTGCTGAAGACAGACATGTAAGCGTTGAAGAAGAACTAAGAGTTTGGAATGAAATTAAGAAGGAGCAAAAAAACAAATGAGTGTGAAAGAAATATCTGGATGTCGCATAGAAAAAAACGAAAAACTGTTGTTATTACATCGCATCGATAAAAATCATTGGGAATTACCAGGCGGAAAAATAAAGTTCGGAGAAACGCCAGAACAAGCAGCCAAAAGAGAAGCAGAAGAAGAAATTGGTTGTGAAGTAGAACTTATTAAATATGCTGGGTTTGTTGATTTCGAAATAAAGAAAGAAAAAATAAGAAGTCATCAATTTAACGCAAAAATAACAAGTGGAGAACCAAAAATTAGAGAAACAAAAACATTTGATAAAATTGATTATATTAATATAAACGATCTAAATATAATACTAGCTAAAAACATAAAATGAAATTCGCACACTTGGCTGATTGCCATATCGGAGCTTGGAGGGATCCAAAGTTAAAGGACCTTAGTATGCAGGCTTTCATTAAAGCAATCAATATTTCTGTCGAAAAAAAAGTTGACTTCATTCTCATCTCTGGAGATTTATTCAACACTTCAATGCCCGGCATTGATTATCTTAAGGAAACCACCAAAAAACTCAAGCAGCTCAAAGAACAAGACATTCCAGTTTACATCATTCCAGGTAGTCATGACCAGAGTCCGAGCGGTAAAACAATGCTTGACGTCTTAGAAGAGGCTGGTCTTTTAATTAATGTTTTCAAGGGTCATATAAAAGACAAAAAGCTCGTGTTGGAATTCACAAGAGATAAGAAAACCAGTACTCTAATAACTGGAATTCTGGGCAGGAGAGGAATGCTTGAAAAAAATATCTATGAAGAATTGGACACTTCAAATCTTGAAAAAACTCAAGGCACTAAAATTTTCATGTTTCACACTGCTTTAACAGAATTAAAACCTGAAGAACTTGAAAAAATGGACTCCAGTCCTATTTCATTTCTACCTAAAGGCTTTGAATACTATGCAGGCGGTCATGTTCACATCGTAAGAAATGAAACATTGGAAGGCTACAAAAATGTTGTTTTCCCAGGACCTTTGATGCCCACTAGTTTTGCTGAGCTAGAGAAATTGAAGAGAGGTAGTTTTTATATTTATAATCATGGAAAATTAGAAATGATTCCAATAGAGTTAGTTAAAGTTTATCCTATCCAAATTGATGCTGAGAATGAAACTCCTGAAAGCGTTTATGAAATTATTGAACAGGCAATTCGTGAAAAAGATTTTCGCAACACAATTGTTTTAATAAGGGTTTTTGGAAAGCTAAAGCACGGCAAACCAACGGATATCAATTTCAAGGATATTTCTAACAAGTTGCATGAGCAAAAAGCTTTCTTTTTCATGAAGAGTACAACCAAACTTTCTAGCGAAGAGTTTGAAGAAATAAAAATTAATGCTGCATCTGTAGAAGATGCTGAAAACGCAATTTTGAAAGAACATCTTGGCCAAATAAAAACTGATTTCTCCGACAAAGAAGAAGAGATTGCTAAGAAGCTCTTGAAAATTTTATCCGAAGAAAAGCATGAAGGCGAAAAAGTTTATGAATATGATGAAAGAATTAAGAAAGAAATGGATGATTCGCTAGGATTATAGTTTCTTAACAGCCAATTCTAACTTTTTTATTTTATCCCATGTGCTCTCCATTTTTTTATTACTTTCTTCAACCAGCACTTTGAGATATTTTTCATCAACCAATAATTCACCATGTCTCATGATAATAGTCTCCAACTTTTCTGTGGCTATTAATTCCATTAAGAAATGTTTTTTCACTTCAAATAGTCCGCTTCTTTTGAAACCAACTGCTCTTGCAACTCTCAAAAACTTAGATGCGTCATTCAATGTTCTTGAAGCTATGTGAAGTATTGCTGCTTCCTGTCTGAACCAAACAGCATTCGAACCCTTAATTTTTTTTATTGCCGCCAGAACATCTTTCAATTTAGCTTTAGAATGGGTTCTATAAAGAAATTCAGCCTCCTGCTTCCGACCTGATTTTGGTATTTGTATGAGTATTATTCTGCCGGAGCATGAACTGGTGGAGTAATGGTTCTTTGTCCTGTTGATATTGTTCAGAAGTTTTTTTATCGGCTTATCAACACTACCTTTATTGCTCTGATCATTGGAAACCATCTTCTTCAGGGTTTGTTCCTTTTCATGGTCAAAATTCATTTTATATTATCCTATTTATAATTTTAATGATACGTCACAACCAATCTATTTTTTTGAAAACCACAAAAAAAACGCTCGCTATAAAAATCATTAGACCAACTATGAAAGCAAATGCCCAATCACTCTCTGCAAATGGAATTTTCACATTCATTCCAAATAAACCTGTGATGAATGTCGGTACCATGATAATTAGCGCTAAAGAAGTTAATTTCTTCATAAAAGTGTTCAGCCTGTGTGTTGCTACAACCGTTTGGAAATTAAAAAGATTAGCTATAACTTCTCGCTGTATTTTTTCTGTATCCAGTATTTGAAGTTTATCATAATAAAGTTCTGAAAATAATCGTAAATCCTCTTTTTTAAATTTCTTGAAGTAGCTTTTTCTTAATCCAACTAAAACTTCGAGATTCGCAATGATTGCTTGATTAAAATATGTCAATGTAACATTGTAGTTATATAGTTTCATCAACTGCTCATTAGACACATGTTCTTTTTTACTTTCAAGTACATCTGTTAGGTTAGTAATTCTATCAATGGAAATCAAGAAATCATCGTTTATTTCATCCAAAAAGTAGTGGAGCATGTTTCCAACTGATTTTTTGAATAGAAATTTTAATTTCTTTTTCCTCATGGAATCCGCCATTTGTTCAAAAACTTTGGTTTTGGCTCTCTCAACTGTTATGAGTAAATTATTTACTATGAAAATATTTATGGGAGTTGTTTCTATATCGCCTTTATCTCTGAAAGGCGTTTGATAGGTTAATTCTAAATAGTCTCCCTGTTCAAGTCTTGATCTTTCTTCTGTTTCAAAGAATTCCTTAAACTCTTCAGCAGGGATGCCTGAAAATTTTGAGAACTCCGTAATGTTCTCATCATTCTGATCTAGAAATCTTATCCAAGTTAACTTATTTTTTTTAATGGTTTCTAGTTTATCGGTTGATACGACTTCTTTTCCATTAAAGTAGAATATCTCCATAATTTAAAAAGAAAGATTAATGCTTTAAAAAGTTACTTAAAAATTACGGAGACCATCTAAGCATTGTTCTTGGAAATGCAATTGCATCTTTTATATTGTCAAGTTTGCATATCCATTGTAAGACTCTTTCCAAACCAACTCCATATCCTGAGTGAGGAACACTGCCATATTTTCTTAGATCAAAATAGAACTGATAATCTTTTGGATCTTCGCCGTCTCTTTTCAAATTCTCGCTCATTTCTTTTATGTCAAGACTTCGCTGACTTCCGCCAACTATCTCGCTTCCTATTTCTGGGCAAAGCATGTCAAAACATAGTGCTTCATCTGATTTATTCGGGTCTTTTGGCTTGTAGAAAGCCATGACTTCTTGAGGATAATGAGTTACAACAACGGGTGTATCGAAATGTTTCATCAAAGTTTCTTCCTCTATGGTTCTGAGGTCTTTTCCAAAAGTAACTTTCATGCCGTCTTTTTCTTTTAATATTTTTAGAGCTTCTCGATACTTGATTGTAGGCCACTTTTTCTTTGTCATTGCAATTAACCCTTTTGTATCTCTTCCTAATAATTTGAATTCTTCTACACATTCTTCTGCAACTGCTTTTATGCAATATTTTAACTCTTTTTTTGCAAACTCAGTTATTTCTTCTAGTTTCCACCATGCAACTTCTGTTTCAACCATCCAAAATTCAGATAGATGTCTTGAAGTCTTACTTTTCTCAGCCCTAAATGTTGGGCCTGTATTGTAGACTTTTTCCAGTGCAAATATTGCTGCTTCACCATATAATTGCCATGTTTGAGCCAAATAGAGTTTTTGTTTGTAATACTTGACTTCAAAAACCGTACTTCCACCTTCTGATTGGGTTGGTTGCAGTACTGGTGTGTCAAACCTATAGAATCCTTCTTTTTTAAAGAATTCTTCTCTTGCCTGTCCATATGCAGATCTTATTTTCATGATTGCAACCATTTTTCTGCTTCTAATCCATAGATGTCTTTGGTCAAGTAGAAATTCTGAACTTTGGTCTTTTGTTATTGGATAGGAATCTGATTCACCAATTATTTTGAAGTCCTTAACGGTTACTTCATAGCCCGTTGGTGCTCTGTCGTCTTTTTTTATCGTGCCTGTTATTTCCATTGATGCTTCTACTTGTAATTTGTCTGCATCAACCCACTTTTTTTCTGAAAAATCATCTTTTTTAACTACACATTGAATTATGTCTGTGCTGTCTCTCAAGACGATGAATTTGATTTTATTGGATCCTCTTTCACGATAAACCCATCCTCTTATGGCTACCGCTCCTGTGCCTTTCTTCATTGCTTCTTTTATTGATATGAATTCCATGCATTACTAATTCTCTCGTGGTTTTAAAAGTTTTATTGAATAAAAGTAATAAATATAATAAAGTAGGTAGAAAATTATTTAAATAATAAATGTTCTTATACATTGTATGAAAGATATCAAAAATTGAAAATTTTTGGGATCTTCAAAATTTAAAGGTGAAATTTTGAAAGACATAAACATCGAACTAAATGATAAAACCCACTCACTGGCAAAGGTCTGTGCAGTTCTGAAAAATATTACAATGCGAGAGTATCTTCAGAAAGCCATAGAGAAAGCAGTGGAAAAAGATAAAGAAGTTCTTAAAAACTTATGAAGCTATTTCTTCTTTAAAGAAATACCTAATTCGTCTAACTGAGCTTTATCAACAACAGAAGGTGCATCCATGGTAACATCTCTGGCATCTTTGTTTTTTGGAAAAGCAATTATCTCTCTAATGCTTGGCTCGTTCATTAACAACATCAATAGTCTGTCAACACCCAGAGCTATTCCGCCATGAGGCGGGACTCCATAAGAAAACGCTTCAATCATATGTTTGAATTCGTTGGCCTGTTGTTTTGAAAATCCAATTAAATCAAAAATTTTCTGCTGAATTTTAGGATCATGAATTCTGATGCTTCCCCCACCAACTTCCATTCCATTCAAAACAAGATCGTGCTGATAACTTCTGACTTTACCAGGATCAGAATCAAGCAATTTCAAATCTTCTTCATGAGGCATGGTAAACATGTGATGACTAGGACCCCATTCCTGTCCAGCTCCATGAAAAAAATCTTCCTTGGATTGTTTAACAAACAAAGGAAAGTTAACTACAAAACAAAAACCTAATTCATTAACATCTTTTTTGTTCTTTCTAATATCAGGACTATCACAACCATATTTTTTCATGACATCATCATACTTTAATCGTGGAAAAGGAATTTGAGTTATTTTCTTCTCAGGAAATAATTCTTTAACAACATCTATCATTAAATTTTCAATTAAATTAAGAATATCTTCCTGATGAACAAAACTCATTTCAACGTCTAACTGATAGAACTCACCGGGAGCCCTGTTTGCTCTCGCATTTTCATCTCTAAAGCAAGGTGCTATTTGAAAATATCTATCCAACCCACCAACCATCAACAATTGTTTGTACTGCTGCGGAGCCTGTGGCAAAGCATAAAATTTTCCAGGATGAAGTCTTGCGGGAACTAAATAATCTCTAGCCCCTTCAGGACTACTCTTAGTCAATATGGGAGTTGTGATTTCTAAAAAATCTTTTTTGCTCATATGATTTCTAACGTATTGAATTAATTTATGCCTCATGGTAAGATTATTAACCATTGAAGGTCTTCTTAAATCTAAATATCTATACTTTAATCTTGTATCTTCACTTGTATCAACCGTATCATTCATATCAAAAGGCAAAGGTTTACATTCTGAAAGAATCTTTAATTCTGAAACAGAAACTTCAATTTCACCAGTGGGTTCGGGTCTTTTTTGATTATCGGGCCTTTCTTTAACCATGCCAACAATTTGAACCACTGATTCTTTTCTGATTTCGCCATGTTTTTCAATAATATCTTTTCCCAAGAAACATTGAGTTTTTCCAAATCTATCGCGCAGAATTAAAAAACCAATTTTACCACTTATCCTCATGGAATCAACCCAGCCGGATAGTGTTACTTCTTTGTTAGCATGTTTTTTACTCAATTCCCCACAGGTGTGTGTTCGTAGCATAAAAATAACATAAACAGGGTGAGTTTTTATTCTTTTTGGTTATTTTTCATCTTTTGCTAATTAAAACAAAAACCATCATAATCAAAACATTTATATATTATTCAGACAATAAATTCTATACAATGGCAGAGACTATGCTACGAGGAACTCTATCTTTTTTGAACGACCTAGGTATGTTCGATGTTATTCTACCTTTTCTGCTGACATTCACAATTGTTTTTGCAATACTTGAAAAAACAAAAATATTTGGAGTGGAAGAAGTCGATGGCGTAAAAATAACTAGAAAAAACATGAACGCAATGACTGCGTTTGTCATGGGTTTCTTCGTCGTGGCATCAACAAAATTAGTCGGTTTGATTAATGCAATTGCGAGTCAGGCATTCTTGTTGTTTTTGCTAGTTGTCATGTTCTTGATGTTGGCAGGAATTATGATGAAAGAAGGAGAGTTTCAACTTAGCTCAGGATGGAGAACGGGATTCATGACCGTAGGAGCAATAGTTTTAGTACTAATATTCCTACACGCAACTGGATGGTTAGAACAAATATATGAATTCCTTGTGGGAAGTTGGGATACTGAAGCAGTCTCAGCAGTAATACTGCTAATTTTTATAGTGATATTCATCGCTTGGATTTCATCAAGCGGATCAAAAAAATCTAAAAAAAAGGACGAAGGTGATTAAGTATGATTTTAAACTTTGAATATATGATACGTTCGCTTGAACAAATGGGTGTTGTAGATGTTATTTTACCTTTCATCATCATTTTTGCAGTAGTATTTGCGGCTCTTCAGAAATCCAAGATACTGGGTAAAGATAGCCGAAAATTCAACATAGTCATATCATTGGTTATGGGTATGGCAGTTGTAGTTCCACACGTACTGGGAACCTATCCGCTTAATGCAGATGTCGTCGATATTATGAATCGAGCTCTGCCGAATGTATCATTAATCGCAGTCGCAATCATAATGGTCATGCTATTACTGGGAATCATTGGCGGTGACATCAACTTCGCGGGTACAAGCTTAGGAGGAATAGCTATTTTTGTATCAATCGCCGCAGTTGTAGTGATCTTCTTAGCCGCAGGAAATGTGTTTACAAATCTTCCACGCTGGCTGTATTGGGTAAGAGACACCCAGGTCAAAGAATTAGTCTTAGTCATACTGGTGTTTGGAATTATAATCTGGTTTATAACCAAAGAAGACAAAACAAACCAAACTGACAATATAAAGAATTTCCTTCAAGATAGTACCAGAATATTTGGTGGAAAAAAAGAATAAACTAAAAAATGGCTACATTCATGGATATTGGTATATTGAGTAATTTCTCAATTATTTTTGTATTCCTACTAATATTTGCAGTCATGTTTGCAGTTCTAGAAAAAAGCAGTCCTTTTGGTAAAGATAAGAAAGGATTGCACGGAATAATTGCTTTAGCAATTGCATTTTTAATAATTATTTCGGATGTGGCCGTGTCCATGATTAATGTTTTAACACCATGGTTCGTGGTTTTATTCATATTCATCTTCTTTGTATTGTTTGCTCTGAGAATGTTTGGAGCTTCGGAAAGTGATACTATTGCGTTAATAAAAAGTAGACAATTCTTCCCATATCTAATAATTATTATTGTACTAATTGTAATCGGCGCTCTCTCATCAACTTTCGGACAACAACTCTTAGAAAAAGGAACAGGAATTGATGGCGAAGATATTGAACCAGGAATTGTTCTTCCAGGCGATATAGAAGGTGGTTCAACAAAAACCACCAGCTTTGGAGAAAACGTCTTAAACACACTTATTCATCCTAAAGTACTTGGTTTAATAGCCATTATGTTGATAGGATTGTTCACCATTGTTTTCTTAACAAAACTAGCATAGAATAAATAAATCAAAATTATTTTTTCTTATTCATATTATCAGTTATCCTTGATAAATCATTAACCTTCTCTGTAAAAACAGGTAGAACTTTAGAAAACACTTTTTCCATGGCTTTAATTTCCGCGCCCACATTTAAAATGTTTTTATCGTATTCGCCTATTTTTCCAATAACAGCCTGGTGCAATTTATTGAATTCATCTTTTAAAGTGGAAAACTCATGGGTTAAAGAGTTTATTTGAGCTTCAGTTTGGTTCTTCCAATCAATTATTTTACCTATATCTTTGGACAAATCTTTCCATTTCTCTTCAATTATTGTTTCAATCATTTCTTCTACTTCAGGTGATTTTTCTTGATAAGGAGGAATATCAGGTATTGATCCATGAGGCTGTCTGAAAGATGTTTCTTTATAACTGGGCTGAGAAATAGATACCTTGGCCCGAACGGGTTTCGTTGGTTGTCGCATTTGTTCTTGTGGTTGTTCAAAATCTTCTTGTTGTTGAGTTTGCTCTTCATCCTGTGATCCTGTTGAATTCAAATCAGCCTGGTTCATGGCTTCAAATATTAATGATGATGAATAACCATCTCTTTGTAGAGTTTGTATTATTCTATTATTATCAATTCCTTGCTCTCTCATAGAAAGTACTTGATTAAGCGGTATGTCTGTCTTTGATTGTTTTTTGCTGCCGAATAAAGCCATTTTAACCTCTTCTCACTCTCTTTAATATCAAAGTTGCTATATAAACTTTATGTTTAAATAAAGTTTATGTTCAAAAAAAGTGTTTTTTGTTATATAAATTTATTGTTTATTTTGAAAGTTTTTTATCTTCTAAATACTTATTGAATTGATCTTTAGTAACAAAATCCATTGGTTGCCACATATCAACATATTTCTCTACGACTCGAAACTCTGATTGACGAACAGATATTTTCAATTCAGAAGCCATTTGCATCATTTTTTCATTAATCTCACTAATGGACCTCTTTATCTCAAGTAAGTCTTCATTCAATGATCTTATATCAATTCGGATATCTTTCTCAAATTCTAAAAGATTCTGATCAGTCATTTGAGTTTTTTTTCGAACATTAGTATATCTCTCTTCAAGAACTCTCAGTCTAGAACCCATTCCTGTAACACTACCGGATAGCGCTTCAAAAGGCGAACTATTCTTTTCATCATTCCTTTTCACAGATTGATCAGGTTTTGAAAGCGTTTCTTGAGTCATTTTATGTCTAGTATAACAAAGTTTATATAGTATTTTGTATAGAGAACATTCGTAGAGGGTAATATAAATTTTTCGGCTAGAGGTGAGTATTTGACAAATAAAGACACGTTCTCTTATGAGACACAAAGAGAGGGAGAAGATAAGGTTCTAAGAGTTAATTGTGAAGGTGTAATTAGAGTTCCTTCAATAGAGGATGATGAACTCTACATGGCTAAAGCTTCAGAGTTCTTAATTGAAAATCCTGGAACCACAAAAATAGTGTTCACTCAAAAAAGAGATTATGAATATGACTATGCTCAAACGATGATGTTAACGGAAACAGCGCATTTGTACAACGAACTTCTAAAAAACAAAGATGTGTTCAGTTATGATTCTTTCAGAAACTATGATGACGGAGGATCACAGGATTCAAAATATAATGAAATCAGAAATAGTATTTTCAATTTGTTAAAAAAAGACCCAATGGGTTGTTATATTACTTTAAAGAGAATTCACCGACGAGAAAATATTCTATTGGATAAAACTATCAACAAGAAAAACATTGTAGCAATAAAAAAATATGTTCAATTATTAGATTACCTAATACAATTATTAGAAAACACTAAATTAATAACCATTCTCAAAGTCTACGCCGCAGGCCATAAAGTAGGTTCCAGAGAAATTTACAGAAAAGTTTTCAGTCCCACCATAAAACCTGATTTCATGTTTACAAAACTAATGGCTTCTTATCCTAAAGATGCAATAGAATTAGATAATTATGATGTTGGAAATACAGAAGTCGTTATATTTGAACTGAAAGACAACATCCAATATCTTTATCACATCACTCCGCCCGAGTTCAAATTAGAAGAAGACCAATATGAAATTCTTGATTTGGCAAGAAGCATACTGGCAGAGCATAAACCTGAAAGAAAAGATTTTGTCGACCCTGAACGAATGAGAGAAGTTTTCTACAATGTAGGTCATGATTTAATTGAAGAATTGGCTAATTATCGAAACATAAAATTAGCTAAGAAAGACGTTGAAGAATTAACACAAATTTTGATAAGATACACCGTTGGATTTGGTCTCATTGAAGTTTTACTGCAGGATCCTAAGATTCAAGACATAACAATAAACAGTCCAATCGGACAAATACCTATGTTCATAGTTCACCAGGATTTTGGAGAATGTAGAACCAACATAATTCCAACTTTAAATGATGGAGAATCATGGGCTTCGAAGTTAAGATTAATATCTGCCAGACCACTAGATGAAGCAAATCCTATTCTTGATACTGAAATTGAAATTCCTAGAATTGCAAATGCCAGAGTCGGAGTTATTGCACCACCTCTAAACCCTTCAGGCATAGCCTATGCTTTCAGAAGACACAGAGATAAACCATGGACTCTACCATTATTCATTAAAAACGGAATGATTGATACTGTGGCTGCAGGCATATTGAGCTTTTTGATCGATGGAAACCGTACACTCCTCATAGCCGGGACCAGGAGCGCAGGTAAAACTTCGCTCCTAGGAGCCCTCATGATAGAAATCATGAGAAAATACAGAATTATAACAATTGAAGATACTTTAGAACTTCCGACTAATTCTCTTAGGCAACTAGGCTATAATATTCAGGCAATGAAAGTTGCATCTGCTCTTTCGAAAGGAACAACTGAAGTTCCTGCAGAAGATGGTATTAGAACCACTCTGAGAATGGGTGATTCTTCTCTGATTGTTGGAGAGGTTAGAAGTACTGAAGCAAAAGCTCTCTATGAAGCCATGAGAGTGGGAGCATTAGCAAATGTGGTTGCAGGAACAATTCACGGTGATAGTCCCTACGGAGTATTTGACCGTGTAGTTAATGATTTAGAAGTTCCCAGAACCAGTTTTAAAGCCACAGATATAATTGTTGTGACCAACCCCATAAAAAGTGCAGACGGATTACATAGTTGGAGAAGAGTTACCAGCATCACAGAAGTCAGAAAACAATGGGAAATCGATCCCCTGAGAGAAGGAGGATTTGTAGATTTAATGAAGTACAGCTCTCAAAACGACAAATTAGAAGTTAGTGATGATTTAATTAGTGGAGATTCTGAAATTTTGAAAGCCATCGCTGGCAATGTGAAAGAATGGGCTGGAGATTGGGATGCTGTTTGGGATAATATCATGCTAAGAGCAAATACTAAAGATGCATTGGTTAAAATAGCTGAGAAAGAGAAAAATGCTAATCTATTGGAAGCACCATTTGTTATCAAATGTAATGATGAATTTCATAGGATTAGTGAGAGAGTGAAAAACAAGGTTGGAAAATTAGATTCTAAAATGATTTTCTTTGAATGGAATGAATGGTTAAAAAAAGAGGTCCGAAAAAGTAAGAAGTAAAAATGGACTACAGAAGCTTTGAAGACATCAAAAAGAAATACGAGAATAGAATTAGAAATGAAATAGGCGATAGCCCTGAAGAAATAAAACCTATAATCAGCAAGGATTATGATACTTTCAAAAAAGAATACTTACCAAAACACCTGTCTTTCTATGAAAAAGCATGTAATTTTTCAGAACGATTATTCAACATAAAACCAGATAAAAAGAAAATCCCTGATTATAACGAAGCATTAAGCATTTGTCATTTGAATATGACCCCTACGGGTGCCACAAGTTTTCCAATACTTATGTTTTTTGTTCTGCTGCTAACGGGTGCTTTTTTTGGTTTCATTTTGCCAACCATTACCGGTGGCGACATAACAATGTTCCCAATCATAATTGCACTGCTAGCAGGTATTGGTTTGATTATTCCTCTGGGCAATATTCCTTTCATGCTATCTAATAATTGGCGAATGAAAGCAAGCAATCAAATGGTTATTTGTATTTTCTACATAGTTACATACATGCGACACACTTCAAACTTTGAAATGGCCATTGACTTTGCGTCGGCTCATTTATCACCTCCATTATCACTTGATATGAAAAAGATTATTTGGAATATTGAAACTGAAAAATTTTTTTCAATAAAAGAATCCGTCGAGGATTATTTAGAAACTTGGAGAAAATGGAATCTTGAGTTCATTGAGAGTATGCATTTAATTGAATCATCATTATATGAGGCATCCGAAGATAGACGAATGAATGCTTTGGATAAATCTTTGACAGTTATATTGGATGAAACCTATGAAAAAATGCTTCATTATGCTCAAGAATTAAAATCTCCTCTTACAACACTTCACATGCTTGGAATAATCCTGCCAATTCTTGGATTGGTTATTCTGCCATTGGTCGTGAGTTTCATGCCCGAAGTTAAATGGTATCATTTATTCACCATCTACAACGTCATTTTACCGGCGGGAGTGTTTTATCTTGGAAAAATAATATTATCAAAGAGACCCTCGGGCTACGGAGAACTGGATATTTCAGAGGCAAATCCAGAAATAAAGAAGTATCGCAATATTCTCGTAAACATTGGAAAGGTTCAGTTAAAAATAAACCCTTTATTCTTATCAATAACCATAATAATTCTGCTTTTATTCATCGGATTTATACCCCTAATAATGCATTTATTGCTTCCGACTTTTGATTGCAGTTACGGGGATGGAATTAAATGTATGGATTCATTGACACATGAAGGTGCCAAGCATTATTTCTTAGGCTATAGGGAAGACATTAGAGATGGAATAAAGACAGGCGAATTTATAGGTCCATATGGTTTAGGTTCTACATTGATAAGTTTAGCTGTTCCGCTAGCATTCGGTCTTGGGATAGGACTTTATTATCGTATACGGTCAAAGAACGTTATTAAGATCCGTGAGCAAACTAAGAGGCTTGAGCAGGAGTTTGCATCCGCATTATTTCAATTGGGAAATAGATTGGGAGATGGATTGCCTGCAGAAATTGCTTTTAGCAAGGTTTCTCGCGTCATGTCAGGCACCATATCTGCTGATTTCTTTGACACTGTGAGCGTTAATATTCGAAAGCTCGGTTTTAGTGTTGAACAAGCAATATTTGATAAAAAAAGAGGAGCCATTAATTACTTTGCATCACCCATAATTGAAAGTTCTATGAAAGTTCTAATTGAAAGCAGTAAAAAAGGTCCAATGGTTGCCAGTAGTGCCATAATTAATGTTTCTAATTATATAAAAGAAATGCATAGAGTTGATGAAAGATTACGTGATTTAATGGCTGAAGTTATTAGCAGCATGAAATCTCAAATATCATTTTTAACACCTGCGATCACTGGAATAGTTATTGGTATTACAAGCATGATAACAGCCATTCTGGGTGGACTGGGTGAAAAGCTTGGTGCACTATCTTCTGAAACCGATGTGGCCGGATCAGGCATATTGACCATGTTTGGCAATGGAGTTCCCACCTATTTCTTTCAAATAATAGTCGGAGTATACGTCGTACAAATTGTTTTCTTATTAACGGTTTTAATCAATGGTATTGAGAATGGTGCTGATAAGTTAAATGAAAGGTATATGCTTGGACAAAATCTTGTTAAAACAACCATTACCTACAGCGCAATTGCATTCATCATAGTTCTTCTGTTTAACATAATTGCAAGAACCATAATGGAAGGTGCGGTTTAGAAACGACGGTCACAACAAAATGCAAAGCATTTTGAGTTCCAAAAACCTTTCGGTTTTTGTTATTTCCGTCGAGACCATTGTGCTCCCTTCGGTCACAATGCAAAAGCATCAAAAGATAATCTGTAGAAGAAAATATGGGGACGCCGGGACGCTCAAAACGTTTTTCGTTTTGGCGCGCCAAAAATGTTTCATTTTTGAGCGTTTGAAAAATCCCTAGTCCAATATTTTCAAAGAAAATATGGGGACGCCGGGATTTGAACCCGGGACCACTAGATCTTCAGTCTAGTGCTCTCCCAGTCTGAGCTACGTCCCCAAATAAACAAAAAAATATGAAAAAATTATAATTTTGTAAGAGTGCCGTTTCTACCGGTGGTAACCTGCATATCTCCTTGCCACTCGTTAACAAAACCATCTTTTATTTCGATTTTATCGCCTGCTTTAACCAGGTCAATTTGTTCATTCCAAAGAGTCAAAGTCATTTGTCCTGAATCGTCTTTAATGGTTGCATTTGCTACTCTGCCAGATTTTCCAAATTTTTGGAATTCTCTAACCGGGCTTATTTCGATGATCTCAGCTTGTATCTCAACATTTCCTTGTTTTGGTTTTAATTCGCTTATTTTCATTTTCAGAAGGAAAAAACAGCTCTATTTAAAGGTTTTCTTTGCAATATCTTTAAACTTCACATCTTGAAGAATTAATGAGTCTACGACTGTTTTTAAGTGTTTTAGTGGAATTCTAACTTGTTTTTCTGTGTCACGGTCTCTGATTGTAACGTCTTTCTTCTCTAAGGAATCAAAGTCAATTGTTATTGCATAGGGTGTTCCTTCTTCTGCAGCTCTCAGATATCGTTTACCAATTGAAGCTGTTTCATCATACTTACACATCCAATCCTCACTTAATTCATCATAGACTTTTTTAGCAATCTTGATTAAAGGTGGCTTTCTTAATAGTGGAAAAACAGCTATTTTTATTGGAGCCATGCTCACAGGCAATGTTAATATGCTTTTGCCTTCATCTTCTTTTCTTTTCTTATAGTAGATGTCTAAAAGTGAAAATACTAATCTGCCTGTTCCGAAAGCTATCTCTAATACATGAGGGATTTGTTTATTTCCATCCTCATCCAATACTTCCATGTTTGTTTTTGAATACTTGGCATGCTGAGTTAAATCATAATCTGTTCTGTCATGAACTCCGCAGATTTCTATCCATCCGAAACTTTCTAATTGAATTTCAATATCCCAAGCATCTTCTGCATAGAATGCTTTCTCGGCTGGAGAATGTTGCACTATTCTTATTTTGTCTTTTGGAATTTCTAACTCTAAGAACATGTCATAGGTTAAGTTCAAAAAGTAAGCATAGGCCTGATTTTTCAATAGTTTCTTATTAATGGCGTCTTTCAATGAAACCATGCTGTGCTTTTTGTTTTTTTCATGATCTTTCCAAGGAAGTAAAGGTATTTTCTTAGCCTGTATTTTTTTGAAAGGTGCAAAGTCTTGTTTTTGATGTTTGAATATGAACATTTGCGCTTCTGCTTGAGTAAACTCTCTGGTCCTTAATAGGTGTTGTCTTGGACTTATCTCGTTTCTGAAAGCATTTCCTATTTGAAACAATCCAAAAGGAAGTTTTTTTCTAAAGAAGTCGTAGTATCTTAAGAATTGTAAATAAGTTGTTGTGGCTGTTTCAGGTCTGTTATAGGCCACGGTACCCATTCCTACGGTTGTCTTCATCATTAAATCATAGTCTTTTATGTCTGAGCCCAAGAAAGCTTTACAGCCAGGACATTCAACCTTGTTTTCTGTCAAGAATTTTTTGAAATCAGTTATTTTCTTGTTGGGAAATAATTCTTCCAGAATTTGTTCTACTTTGAATGATGATTTACATTTTTTACATTCAATCATTGAGTCTGTGAAGCCACTTAGATGTCCTGAAGCTTCCCATACCTGCTTGGGCATTATAATTGGGAATTCTACTTCATAAAAATCATTGTTTGAAAAAACTCTTCTTATGGTATTCTCCACATTATTCTTTAGAAGTTTTCCAAGTGGTGCAAAGCTATAGAACCCTGCAGAGCCACCATATATCTCTGGTTCAGGTCCCCATACAAAACCTTTCTGTTGCATGAACGCTATTAGTTCGTTCAAAAACTGTTGAGTCATGTTTAATTAGAGAAGTTTATTATTTAAAAAACTTTGCGTTTATCGACTCAGCCACTCAATTTCTTCTTTGTCTAACTCGTAAAAAGAAGCTAATTTCTTTGATTCTGCTTTGTTTTTCTTAAATACTTGTTTCAACAATAGAACCTCATCCATAACTCTTTTTGCACTTGTGTGACTTTTGGCAGCTATTTTTTGAGCTATGGCTTTTTTCTTGACATTTTTCTGATTGGCCATCCATATTTTTAGTATTCTGGTGGTTGGTTTATAACTTGTGAATCCAGGATATTTTTCGCCTTTAGAAAGTGCTATTCCTGCTGACAATAAATCATAGCAGTAGACATAGAATCTATAGTGCTGCCATTTTCTTATTCTACCTCTGAAAACATCTGCCAAGGCTATGTTTGTGAATGCTTCTGCTAAATCTTCTACTTTAGTGTATTCTCGGGGAATATTCTCTTCAATCCACAGAAAAATCTGGTCAAGGTCTTCATCCACATCTTGAAAAGCTGAAATTGCAACATCTGCACTTAAAGTTTTGAATATTCTAACTAAAGCACTAACTATTTTTTCAGTGTGATCCCTGCTATATGCCAGGTCCAGGTCCTTAACGGTTAATTTTTTATTGTAAGAAAAACTCTGCAAATCATTTATCGCAGCTCTTAAATCTCCACCCACTGATCTGGCCAGAGATGTTAATGCCTCGTCATTGGTATCAATTTGTTCCAGTTGACATATTTCTTTTAGATGAGAAACAATTGAATTGTAAGCCAATCCATGAAATTCTTGTAATTCACACTTTTTTCTCAGGGTGACAATGTTTTTCTTATAGGGATCATTTGCCACCAACACGATTGGAAACGAACTGTCTGCAATTAACTTGTTTATAGCTGCAACTCCTCCTCTATCTTCACGTCCTGCTAATCCATCAATTTCATCTACTAATATGAGTTTTTTCTTTGCAAATAATGATTGTTGGTTAATCGCAGCTCCCAATACTGAATTTATGCTGTCTGCATTTCTAAGGTCTGAAGCATTAACTTCTATGATTTCATAATTCATTTCATTAGCGAGCGCGTGAACAGAAGATGTTTTACCAACACCTTGAGGTCCATGTAGAAGCAAAGGCTTCATTCCTTTTTTATAGTTCTCGACGTAGGATTTCAGTCTAGCAACAGCAGTGTTCTGTGCTTTCACCTCTGAAAGTTTCTTCGGAGCATACTTTCTTATCCATACAGCCATACTTGGTGGAAAGAAATAGGGTTTTAAAAGGTTGCGTTCCGATAACTTTTTAACTTCTCAAACCACACCTTACTCTATGGGGGTTAAGCAGTTATTTGTTATCTTGACATTGTTTTTAGCAGCTTGCTCACAGAATGAGGTGATTGTTATGGATGAATTACAAATATCAAGCTCTGCTTTTGAGCATAATGAGATGATACCTTCCAAATATACTTGTGATGGAGAAAATGTAAACCCACCTATCAATATCGAGGGCATTCCTAAAGAAACCGTCAGTTTGGTTCTTATCTGTGATGATCCTGATGCTCCCATGGGTATATGGGTTCATTGGGTTGTTTGGAATATCAAACCAACAAATAAAATTGAAGAGGACAGTGTGCCAGGAACTGAAGGAATGAATGATTTTAAAAAGAATTCTTATGGTGGACCATGTCCTCCAAGTGGAACTCACAGATATTATTTCAAAGTATATGCACTTGATATTAAACTTGATATCAAAGAAAGCTCCACTAAAGAAGACGTTGAAAATGCTATGGTAGATCATATTTTATCGGCAGGAGAATTGATAGGCCTATACAAGCGAACTTGAACAAAACCTTTTTATAATCAATTTAGTTTTCTCAGTGTATGTTAGTGGGGGTTGTCGGTAAGGCAAATGTCGGAAAGAGTACTTTCTTCAAAGCTTTGACTTTGGCAGATGTAGAAATAGCTAATTATCCATTCGCAACCATTAAACCAAATCATGGCATTGGTTTTGTAAGGGTTGAATGTGCTGACAAAGACTTTGGAGTTCAATGTAACCCTCGAGAGGGGTTCTGCATTAACCATATAAGATTTGTACCTATAGATGTTATTGACGTTGCAGGGCTTGTTCCTGGCGCCCATGAAGGCAAAGGTATGGGTAGTCAGTTCTTGAATGATTTAAATCAGGCCAACGCATTAATTCATGTTATTGATTGTGCAGGCACCACCAATGAAAGAGGCGAAACAGTTGAAGCAGGTAGTTATGATCCTATTAACGATGTTAAGTTTCTAGAAGAAGAACTCGATTACTGGTATCAAGGAATATTAAAAAAAGGTTGGGAAAAATTTGCCAGACAAATACAACAAGAACAGCAGGCCATTGAGAAGGCTTTAGGAAAACAATTATCAGGATTAGGTGTTAGTGAAGATATGAGTAAAGAAACCATAAAAGAGCTTGGTTTGAATAAAGACCTGCCATCTTCTTGGACTGAAGACGAACTTTTAAAATTAGCATCTGCTTTTAGAAAGAAAACAAAGCCTTTGATAATCGCAGCCAATAAAATTGATATTCCTGGAGCCTATGACAACTTTGAGCGATTAAAAAAAGCGTTTCCAGATCAATTGATTATTCCCTGTAGTGCAGAATCAGAATTGGCTTTAAAGGAAGCCGCCAAGCATAAACTAATTGATTATATTCCTGGAAGTGAAGATTTCTCCATCCACCCGAATGCAACATTATCAGAACAACAAAAGAAAGGCCTTGATTTCCTAAAAAGTAATGTGTTACAGAAATTCAAAACAACCGGAGTTCAAACTGTTATTGAAGAAGTTGTTTTCAAGCTTTTAAAACACATAGCTATTTTTCCAGGCGGAATAGGTAAACTAGCAGATCAACACGGTAATATTATGCCTGATTGTTTTTTGATTCCTGAAAATTCAACTGCGCTGGATTTCGCCTATAAGATTCATTCTGATCTCGGAGACCGTTTTATTAGAGCCATCGATGCCAAAACTAAGATGACTGTTGGTAAAGAACATGTTTTAAAACATAGAGATGTTGTGGAAATAGTAAGTGATAAATAGGTTTAAAGAATAATTTTATTTCTTCTTAACAGATTTTTTAAGAGTATTAGATACTTTTTTCTCTTCCACTTCTTCGCCCACTTCCTCAATGGAAATCTCTTCTATTTTGGGTTTTAATTGAACCTGCGGTTGTGACATAGAATCTCCTTTTTCTTTCACTAAACCGTATTTCATAAGAATTTCTTTGTATTTAACAAAATCATCTGAATTTTTGAAAGCGTTTTTCTTTACAGGAGATAAATGCCCTATCCAACTATGCGCTATCTTCAATACTTCTTTAACGTCTTCGTCCAACACAGGGTTTTTAGTTAGCTCACTAACACTAAAATCTTCTTCTCCGTAGTTATCAACCGGTCGTCTTTCAAAAAGTTTTATGTTCTGCCACAGTCTGGATAATAATCCTTGTCTTTTTTCTTCTAGCTCTTCTTCCATTTCTTCAATGGCTGTTTCTTCTTCTTCAATGGCTTCAATTTCACCTTCTACACTATTCAATTTAGCCATTTGTTCTTCTGTTAAATCTTCTTCGGCTTCGCTTATTTTTTCTTGCCTTCGCCATGCAAAAAGTTTTCTAAAGAATGAAGGTTCTTTGTATTCTATGTGAACTTCTGAATTTGACATATCCGGAACTTCTTTATCATTGAATCGTCCTAGAAATTTAAATCCACCAAAACCTGACGATTTACTTTTTCGGATACCTGTGAGATAATTATCCATGTCCATGTTAAATTGTTTTTGATTAATAGTAACCACCTGTAAACTCGTTAGTTACTTTATAAGGTATTACTATATAAATTTTTTTATTATAGAATGATAAATACCCTGACAAAAAAGATAGTATTACAATATTTAGAACAAAGGAATGTTTATTTTAAAACTATTGAGAAGAAAAAAAAGAAAAGTGGAGATGCTGAGACGCTCAAAAATCAAAGATTTTTGGCGCGCCAAAAATAAGAAATATTTTTGAGCGTTCGAAGAATCTCAAGTCACAATTTTTTCTAAAGAAAAAATGGGGATGCTGAGATTCGAACTCAGATCGGCCGGTATCACCAAATAGTGAAAGTCATTGGACGGAGTCCTCATCGCTCCATTTTTTGGAGCCGGCAATTCTGGCCAGGTTATACTACATCCCCAAATTAACTAAAATGTAAAACATAGAAAAAGTTGTGATATTTAAAGTTAACCTATCTTTTTTTCTTTTTGACCTTCTTATTCACCCTTTTATTCATTGGAGGATTTCTTATTTTCTTCCAAGCAATAATTGTTAAGAATATGAAACCTAAGAAAACCAGTAATAGGTTCCAGTACCAACATATCTTACTGTAAACATTGAATAAAGTTAGTTTTTCTCTGTGTACAACTTCTAATGTTATAGCGGGACTGCGAGCGAATGATCCTTTATCATCGGTTGCTATGAGCACAACGCTAGTTGTTCCATACCAATCTTCGGCAGGTGTAAATACTATTTGTCTGTTTTCAACGGTCATTTCAACATACTCATTTTCTCTAAGTAAACTTAGTTTAACTTCATCTTCAGAGTCAGGATCCGAAACAAAAGCATCCATTTCAACCTGGTGTTGTTTTCCTTCCAGCCATATGAAATGAGTGGCGTTTTCTTCTGAGTAATCTGTTGGTTCGTGTAGATGTGGTGGTCCGGTGTAAATAAACACTAGGAATGCCAGACCTATGAAAAGCAATAGCATAATCAATATTGATATCCAAAATGGTATTTTCTTTAATTTTCTTGGAGTTTTTTTAAGGAACACTGCAAACAATAATATTACAAACACTCCTATGACTAATATGATTGTTGCTAATTGACATGGTTTTCCTGAGAAATAATTATATGTTTTCAAACACAATGGTTTATCTTTCAATGAAACCGTTAGCTCGTGTGAATAAACTAAATCACCCATTATAATGTTAATATTGGTTGGGTAATCTCCAAATGCGATTTCATCTGAGTGAGAAGACAGTATTGCTACTGATTTTGTTTCTCCTGAACCAAGAGTTATTCTTGTTTGATTAAGTTCTAACCATGGCTCGGATTCTAATTCTAATTTGTAAGTGTTCTCGTTTCTTCCTTTATTTGTTAATTCAATTATTGGGTTGTCTTGTAAATCTCTTCTTATGGAGTATTTCTTTTTTGCAATGTCCACATAATTACAGGTTCCCTGTGATACAACTTTAACGGTTGTGTGGTCACTAAAAGAAACACCAGTTTCCAAAGTGGCTGTTATTAACAATTCATATTCTGCATCTAAATCTTCAGGCTGCATGGTTATTTTATTAATTCCTTCATCGCCCGACTCCAGGTAAAAAGTATCTCTCCAAAGATTCATCCAATCAGGTGATATTTCAAAATTTATCGTTTCTGCATTTCGACCCAAGTTTTTAACCGTTACTTCAATCTCTTTTTTTTGACTGCAGAATTCCAATTCTTTCTCCATTATTTCAATTTCAATGTTATAACAATCAGACACCTTCAAAGTCACTTCTTGTTCTTGAGATAGGTCTCCATAGGCTGTTTTTGAAACAATTGTAAAATTATACTCACCTGTGTGCTGGCCTTCTTTAATATCAAAAGTTAAGTTCAGATAATCTACGGCGTTACCTTCTAATTCAAATATGTTTTGACTTAGCTTTACAAAAGAAGGTGCACCTACTAATTCTAAATAATAATAATTAGGGGTTTCAACGTTATTCTCTAAAACCATTTGTACAGGTTCAAAATTTTCTTCACATAGTTCAATATCTTCTTCAATATCTAAAGTGTATCCGTAGTATTGATTAATCATAAGGTCATGTTCAAGCTTTGCTCTAAGCTGGTTATTCTCAGCTGTTACAAAAAAAGATACTTGTGTTTCACCATAAACATCACAAGTCAATAGTAGTTCTGCGTCCACGTTTATCTTTTCGTCTGCTTCTAATTTGACTTCCGTGGTTGAAAAGTTAATGAATTCTTCTAAATCTGAAATGATAGTGTATGTTTCTGTAAATGTCCCTGTGTTTTCTATGGATATAGTATAATCTACAGGCTTGCAAGGGTTTACTTCTTCACCATCAACATATAGTTTAGTATCAATGTTCAAACATTGTCCAGCAATAATTTCTTTAGTGAATTCCTTATTGTCACCTTTATCGCTTTTAATTTCTATTTTAAGAGTTTTTGTAAAGCTATCACAGGGAGAATTTATTAATAATCCCACTTCTTTAATCTCTCCTGGTGCTAATGAAAATTTAGAATCTTTTATTTCAACAAACTTCAGATTAGATAATAAAGTGTAGGTTGTTTTATCTGATCCAGTGTTCTTTATTTGAAATGAATCTTCCAATGTTGAACATCTGCAAAGACTTATAACATCTTCACCTGGTTGTATTGCGAATTCTGCGCTTACAAAATTAACCAAGTATAGAAATGTAAATAGAATAATTGCTAGTTTTAATATGTGTTTCATCTTACCTCAGCGTCCCCAACGCCTTTTAAAAAAAAATAAGAAAAAAAAGAAAAAAAATTAGTAATAGGTTTGTGTTCCTTCGTCGTCATGACTTCTTAGCTTGTTGAAGCCAATTATCAATCCGATTATGATAAGGATTATCACAAGCACAACAAGTGCAATTTCTAATCCTTTCTTTAGACCATCGTTATTTTCTAAAGCCGTAACGTTTGCGGTCAAAGGAATACTTTCTGAGTCTGCTCCTGAAGAAACTGTTGCAATAAATATTTTTTCTCCTGAAGCGTCTTCGTCAGCTTTCACATACAAGAACACTGTTTTTGTTTCGCCAGCTGGTACTACTACAACTGATGATGGTGAAACTCTGCTAGTGCCCCAATCTTCAACTCCTGAGATTGTTACTGTGAAAATCTTTGAAGCTGCACCTTCGTTTGAAATAACGATTGGGTATGCAATTTCATTTCCTGCGGTAACTTCTTGTTTCCCTGGAACTGTGACAACTGTTTTGTCTTTGTCATCATTTTTAGCGCTGACTGAACATGAATCACCTTCTAGAACTATTATTGAAGTTCTTTCTGTGGTTGACTCGTACTCATCAAATTCTGCTGTTATCTCAACATCATAGACGCCTGGTTTTGTACATTCAGGTACTCTAAGTAAGAATTCTTCTAGTGTTTCCTTTTCGTCTGCATCTAGTGAATCCAAATACTCTGAGTCTCTAACGTTTAAATCAGGTATGGCTATGGTGACTTTAACGTCATCCAAGTCTTTATCTCCGATGTTTTGAACTCTAACCATTGCGGTAAATGCTCTTCCTGCATTAATCATTGATGAAGGACTGAATGAGTAATCTTTAATAATTACTGCACTGGCTTCGTCAACGCCGACAACGTGAAGTTGGTAAATATATTCTTGTGAGATACCATCTTCATCTCCAACTCTGATTCTTAACAAGGTATACTTCTTATCCATTTTTAATGGAATTTGAAGATCCAAGTCAATACTATCAACATCTCCTGTTGACATATCAAAAGTTTTTGATGTTGCGGAAACAAGTTCAGATTCTCTATCTGCATACTCATATCCGTAGATGTCTGCTTCTACTTGTACATTAGACAAATCATCCAATGCTTTAACCCTGACTTTTATTTCAAGGTTTTCTCCTTTCTCAACTTGCAAGTTGTTGTCATGAATACCGACTGCTGCTTGATCAAATTCTTCGCCGTTAATCTTAACATACAAAACATCCAAGTCACTTGTGCTTGCACTAACAATATTAAATGCTAGTAAAGCGACAATCATCAAAACAAATAGTTTTGTTACGTTCATTTTTTTCTACCCCCGTTGGTGGTTTTTTATCAAAAAGAAAAGTTTCTTGACGAAGCTTTTCATTTGAATATGAAAACAAACCAAATATATAAAGGTTTCGCTTGTTTTTTCACTCTTGAATGAAAACTTTTTGAAATCCTCTTAATTTAGCAACTCTCATCTAATTTTTAGCAGTCGCATCCTGTTTATGAATCTTTTATCATAACAGGTACATATTTAGTTTTTCTCAGGTCTTTGTTACTCGCGTAGATGTTCAGATAATACTCATCTGGATCTACATCTTCTGGAATATACATATAACTTTGGACAGTTTTTCTTTTGCCCGCATTAATATCAATTATACTAAATCTTTGATCAATCCCTAATTCAGGAAACATTGCTCCAACAACTAAATTATTTATTTTTTTGTTACCAATGTTTTCGAAAGTTATACTAACCAACATTTCTTCTCCTGAAAGGACTCCATAATAATCATATCCAAAAATATCTACTTTTGTGATTTTTAATGCCAAATCATTGCCATCATCATCTTCTGTGAATTCTGTTTCATCGTTTGGTCCATCACAACCTTTATCTCTTGGATAATCTATGTAACCATTATTATCATTATCAATTCCGTCTCGACACTCTGGAACATGAACATAGTTATACTCATCATCATCAGTCAAACTATCACAACCAGGATCAGAAGGAAAATCAATCAAACCATCACCATCATTATCAATGCCATCACTACACTGATAAACTATAATTGGATCATTGTATTCATCGTCATCTTCTGTGCTTTCACAACCAGGATCATTAGGATAATCAATTAACCCATCATTATCATTATCAATTCCGTCTCGACACTCTGGAACATGAACATAGTTATACTCATCATCATCAGTCAAACTATCACAACCAGGATCAGAAGGAAAATCAATCAAACCATCACCATCATTATCCAAACCATCACTACACTGATAAACTATAATTGGATCATTGTATTCATCGTCATCTTCTGTGCTTTCACAACCAGGATCATTAGGATAATCAATCAAACCATCATTATCATTATCAATGCCATCTGAACATTCGTAAATTGGTTGCTCATACTCGATTGCGTTGAATGCAATACAGTAGTAGGTTTCTCCTTCTTCTAATGGATTAATAAAATCATAATTATCATATACTCCAACATCATCATGACAGTACATTTCTGCACTTCTGGAACCGAGTTGAGTTCCTGTGAATGTGACATATCTGTCTTGGAAAGCTTCTCTCACCCAAATTTTATTGTTTTCTTCAAAATCGATTTCGACAGAAGTCATTCCATATCTGTTTGTTGGTCCGAATGTATGCCAGTTTCCACCGTTTACTTCGCCAACGTTGTTTCCTGGATTAGTTACTTCGCCTTGAAATCCCCATTGAAACTTCCAATCTTCTTCCAACCAGCAGTCATCAGAATTCGCATTTACAAAATCCTGTGCGGTTGTTGAAGTAATATCAGGTCCGAAGAATCCCCAGTTAGGTAAACTTGTTTCATAATCACAAACTACTTTGTGAGCTATAATTGTAATTGGTTCTTTTGGTTCTGGGTCTACACAAGCACCTGCTTGACATATTCTGTCCGGACCACAATTATAATCATAATCAACTATTTTACCTTCTTCACAATTGTACTCATGCAAAACAGTACCACTTACACAATAGTCGGTTCCAAAATAACTTGAGTCCCAGATATTTGGTAAATAAGGATTCGGGTTAAGGTCACAATCTTTTATACAAATAGTTCCTTTTGTTCCATGGTTTCTTCCACCATCATCATAACCTGGTATGTCTGCACATTCAGGTTCTGGTTCAGGTGTTACACAAGCACCATTATCACAAATCATCCCATATTCAGAACAATCATAAACATATTCTGCATATTCTTCATTAACACAAATAAACTCTTGCAAATGATAGTCGCCAATACAAAAATCAGTTCCTAATAATCTTTCATTATTGTAAACTTGACCTTTAGTACCTTTATTAGCACCTGAGTCAGTATCTAAAGTACACTCTGGTTCAGGTTCTGGTTGTCCTTCAGGAACATTGAAACCAATGCAATGATATATTTCTCCTGCTTCTTGATTAATAAGTCCTTCATAATTATCATAATTCATAACGTCTGTCTGACAGTAGAATTCTGCACTAACATCGTCTAGTTCAGCAGATGTGGACCATCCGCCTGTTGATGAGAACGGTAAATAATCGCCCTTCATTACTTGTCTTATCCAGACTTGTGTTGTTGGATTTTGAACAACCATTAAAGTTCTTCCATAGACATTTGTTGGATTGGAAATTGTCCAATCAGGTACATGTGCTCTGTTGTCATAAGGGTTAGTCATTCCTGCTTCTAATAATTTCCATTCAAACTGCCAATTAGCTGCAAAATCACATCCTTCTGTTGTATCAACAAATGTTTGTGCAGTAGTGCCATCAATATTATGTCTGTTTATTCCCCAGTTAGGTAGCAAGTTCTCGTTTTCACACACAATTGCGTGAGCGATTATTGTTATTTCTCCTGTTGCATTAACAGGCGCTGTTAGTATTACTAATAATAGAATCAAGACTATCATGCTTGAAATTGTTCTTTTCAGGAAGGTCATATTCATTTTTTGTTGCCTCTCTTTACTTGAAATTTTATTATCATATCTTAAACGATTACAAATAGAAATCAAATTAACTTTATAAACCTTTACTTTTTTACTATTGTTTAGTGATAACCAATAATAATTGTTTCAGACAAACTTTAAATACAAACAAACATTAACACAAATATGATTACAATAATAGGCGGCGGACCAATTGGTTGCTACTCGGCTGCGTTGTTGGCAAAAAACAACGAAGTCAAACTATATGAAGAAAACGAAGAAATAGGTAAACCAATACAATGCACGGGCATCCTGAGTCAAACAATCAATGAAATAATGAAAATAAAAAAAGATTTTGTAGCCAATAAAGTTTATGGAACAAGAATATATTCTCCAAACAAAAAAAGCATAAGAGTGAATTTCAAAAAGCCCAATATAATAGTATATAGAAACAAATTTGATCAACATTTTCGAGATCTTGCACTGAATCAAGGCGTTGAAATATTTCACAACCAAAGATTCGTTGGTAAAAAAGAAATTCTGAATCTTAAAACAAGAAGAAAAAA
>JBDRGV010000037.1:0-2641 GCA_043817405.1 archaeon
AATAAAAAAGATATCTTGAAAGACAAAGACTATGAACTTTATTTTGTTGATAACCTATTCATGATGGACCATAAGAAAGGGGAAACACATTTCATTGCAAATGCTTTAATCATGGATGATAATCATGAAAAAATCTACAACGATTGCTTAAAAACAATAGAAGATTACGAAAGAGCGGCCAATAAACCTTCACCAAAACCAAGAAAATTCAAAAATACAAGGCCGTTAATTACAACGGACACACCTAAAAGGCAATACATAAATATTGTCAAAAAGATAAAGGAACACATATACAAAGGAGACATCTTTCAGGCAGTTCCATCTAGGACAATCATTTCAACCTATAATAAAGAACCTTTAGACATCTACAGGAAGTTAAGAAATCTAAATCCAAGCCCTTACATGTATTTTATCAATAATCCGGATGGAATCCTTTTAGGAGCATCTCCTGAAATGAGTTTAAGGGTTGAAGGAGATAAAGAAAAAGTTGCAGAGATAAGGCCAATTGCAGGAACAAAGCCAAGAGGGATTATCAACGGAAAGATTGACAAAGACCTCGATTCAAGATATGAAGCAGAATTAAAGATTGATGAAAAAGAAATTGCAGAACACACCATGCTTATTGACTTAGCAAGAAACGATATAGCAAGAATTTCTAAACCAGGAACAAGAGTTGTAGATGAACCTTTTGTTGTTGAGAAATATTCCCATGTTCAACACCTTGTTTCAAATGTAAAAGGAATTCTTAAAGACAATCTAGACTCCTTACATGCATACCTTGCTTCAATGAATATGGGAACTCTGACAGGCGCTCCAAAAATTGAAGCGATGAAATTACTTAGAAAATACGAATTAACAAAAAGAGGCCTTTATGGCGGTTCTGTCCTATACTTAACACCAAGTAAAGATTTAAACAGCACCATTATCATAAGATCCATGGTATTGAAAAATAACAAGGCATACATAAGGGCAGGGGCAGGAGTTGTTTTTGATTCAATCCCTGCATCAGAATTCCAGGAGACAGAGAATAAGGCAGGAGCTTGCCTTAAGGCAATAGGTGATGAAAAATGAACATCCTATTTATTGACAACTTTGATTCATTCACTTATAATTTAGTTGATGAATTTGAGAAGAGAGATTGTAACGTAATAGTATTCAGAAATGACATTAGTATGGAAATGATAGGCAAAACAATTCAGAAAATAAAACCAAAACTGATTGTGATTTCGCCAGGACCATCAACTCCAAAAAAAGCAGGAATTTCAATGGACATTATCAAGAAATACTATCAAACAATACCTATCTTCGGTGTTTGCCTTGGACATCAATGCATTATAGAATCTTTTGGTGGAAAAGTAGCAAGAGCACCTGAGATTGTACATGGGAAACCCTCTAGAATTAGTCATGACAACAAAGCAATATACAAAAATTTAGAGAATCCCTTCCAGGCAGGAAGATACCATTCACTGACTGGGATTAAAATTCCATTTCAGTTAAGGATAACTGCCACAGCTGATAACATAATTATGGGTGTTCGTCATAAAAAATATCCGGTTGAAGGTGTTCAATTCCATCCAGAAAGCATTTTAACTCCAATCGGCGGAAAGATTATTGAGAATTTGATTAATTTAGTAAAAAAATAATTAAACTTTCACAAATTTTTGTTATATTGTATTTTATATAACAAAAATTTGAAGATTTTGTTTATTTTTTCAACAAAAATGATTAAAAAATAATGATAAAAACCGTAAGGTGAGAAAATGATACAAAAAGCAATTCAAAAATTAGTTGATAAGGAAAATCTAACTCAAAAAGAAGCAGAAGATGTAATGAACCAGATAATGGAAGGTAAGGCAACTCAAGCGCAAATCGGTTCTTTCCTCACAGCACTTAGAATGAAAGGAGAGACAATCGATGAGATTACTGCTTGCGCAAAAGTGATGAGAGAAAAAGCTTCAACTATTCACCCAAAAGTAGATATGTTAGTTGATACCTGCGGAACTGGAGGAGATAAATCACATTCTTTCAACATATCTACTACAGCAGCATTTGTTGTAGCAGGAGCAGGAATTCCAGTCGCAAAACATGGGAATAAATCAGTTTCCTCACATTGCGGCTCAGCAGATGTTTTAAAACAACTTGGAGTTAATCTTGACCTAACACCTAAGCAAGTTGAGAAATGCATCGAAGAAATCGGGATTGGCTTTATGTTCGCTCCTATTTTTCATGGAGCAATGAAACATGCAATTGGCCCAAGGAAAGAATTGGGTATAAGGACAATTTTCAATATCCTAGGACCATTAACAAACCCAGCAAATGCAAAAGCTCAGGTTGTTGGCGTATTTGATCCAAAATTAACAGAACCATTGGCAGAGGTGCTTGGAAACCTTGGACTTAAACACGCTTTTGTAGTTCATGGAAACGGACTAGATGAAATTACAATAGATGGGGAAACAAGAATTTCCGAATACAAACAGGACCAGGTATTAACCTATAATATAAAACCAACCGACTTTGGAATTAAGATATCAAGTTTAGACACAATAAAGACAAATTCTATAGAAGAAAATGCTGAGATATTAATAGAAATTCTAAAAGGAGTTATTGGCCCTCAGAGAGACATCGTTATACTAAATGCAGC
>JBDRGV010000038.1:0-15812 GCA_043817405.1 archaeon
TATGTTAAACTTAGAAAATATGCGTGTATTGCAGGATCACCTGACAACTCAGGATGAAACGTTGTTGCTAAAACATTGTTTTGAAAAACCATGACTGGATCATTCTTGTAATGTGCCAATTCATAAACACCATGCCCTGTGGAGATTATCTTAGGTGCTCTGATAAATACTGCGGGAAAATCACCAATACCTAATCCTCCTTTTATTAAAACATCATCTTCAAAACTATAAAGTTGTCTTCCATAAGCATTTCTCTCAATCTTCATTTCTATTAAATCCAATGTTTTAGGGTTGTTGCCTACAACATTATCAGCCAAAATGATTGCACCTGCACAAGTTCCGAAAATAGGAATATCTTTATCGTATAATTCTCTTATGTTTTCTGCAAGATTATAACGATTAATTAGTTTCATCATAGTAGTGCTTTCACCACCAGGAATAATCAAACCATCGATATTCTTGAAATCTTCTTTATTTCTAACATAAACAGAATTAGCCATGCCTTCAAGCATGTCACGGTGTTCCTTGAAATCACCTTGCAGAGCCAGTATTCCAATATTTGGTTTCATTTGCTCCTGTCTGCCATGGATTCTTCTATTTTAGTTGTTCCTTTCATCGGCTCTCCGAAATCGCGTGAAATCTCCACCAGTCGAACTGGATTGTTCCAATAGGTCGTTGCTTCTACGATTTTCTTCGCCAATTTACTCGGTTCTTCTGATTTGAATATTGCACTGCCAACGAAGATTCCATCAGCACCAAGTTTCATCATATATGCTGCGTCCTGTGGTGTTGCTATTCCTCCGGCAGCAAAATTAACGACCGGCAGCCTCTTTTTCTTTCCGACGTCCATGACCAAATCCAAAGGTACACCGTATTCCTGTGCTTTCTTTGTTATCTCATCATGATAATCCTTAAAACCTTTCTCCAAATAATCGAGATGCATATTGTATAATCCAACGACTTCTGCGATTTCTCTTCTCATTATTCTCATATGTTTTATCGCGTGCTTCACATCGCCTGTTCCGGGCTCGCCTTTGGTTCTTATCATGCTCGCTCCCTCGTTTATCCTTCTAAGAGCTTCTCCTAGATTCCTGGCGCCACAGACAAAGGGTATTTGGTATGCGGTTTTGTTGATGTGATATTCCTCATCTGCAGGCGTTAGCACTTCGCTTTCATCGATGTAATCAATGCCTTTACCTCTCTCACTTTTTCCAATGATTTCGAGAATCTGTGCTTCCATCTCATGACCAATCCTGACTTTAGCCATTACAGGGATGGAAACTGTTTCCATTATCTCTTCTACTGTTTCGATAGGAACAGTTCTTGCGATGCCTCCTTCTTTCCTGACATCTGCTGGGATTTTGTAGAGAGCCATAACCGCGACTGCACCGGCATCTTCTGCAATCTTGGCCTGGTCGACGGTTGTGACGTCCATTATAACGCCACCTTTCAGCATCTCGGCCAAGCCCCTCTTAACCTTTTCAGAATTTTTTATCATCACAAACCACCCTATAAAAAGAAAGTTGTTCGTGTTTTTATATTTATTTATTTATTTGATAAATATCTTTAAGTTTCTCAATGATGTCAAGCGATTCAATCATTGGCTCGCCATCAACGGATAGAAGTGGAACTCTCCTTTCAATCTTGTTGAAAGTCAAATCCTTGTATTCTTTCTGATTGGCTTCATCATGCCAAATCTCTTTAATAGGAATACTAAGTTTGTTTTCTTTCAAGAAATCAGTAACTCTTAAGCAATATGGACAACCTTTTTCAATATATAGAACTAAATCAGGCTTGTCATAATCCATTATACAATGTCTTCGCCAGTATCAAGATTCTTGATTTTAATGACGCTAACAGGGCAGGACTCTGCTGCATCTTTTGCATCTCCCAAGTCATCAACTTCCAAAACCCATAAACCTGGTTTAATCTCTTTAGCTTTAATCATGTCTGCTTTTCCATCGGAGTTCATATTCCACCTTGCAGGATCTAAAGCAGCACAGGCGGCTGCACCAATGCACCCATCTCTATCGTATGTTATTTGGTATTTTGCCATTATATCAACCTCAGTATTCTCACTTGAAACAAGGGTTTTTATATTTTGTGGTAAAAGTTTTAAATAAAAAGATTAATTCCTATGGTGGAATGAACTTTAACAAAGAGGAAAAGGATTTAATTGAACGATGCAAAAAACAAGCTAAAGAAAACAACGACCTAGCTAAAGAAATCCTTGCGCAAGAAAAATACATTAACAAAGCTCCTTACAGTCCATTTGAAAAAAGGTTTGATTCTTGGTTGATGGAGAACTTGATTAAAGAATTTGGTTATAAGGCTTAAATAGCTTAACCTTTATAATATTCTTGTAATTTCCCAATAAAATGAACTTTAAAAAACTAGGTTACTCAACCGGAAAAGTACTATTTCCTGGAATTGATATAGTTGTTAATCTAGGCTCTAATCAGTATTTCAGAAACGATGGGGTTGTTGAAGATTTTGATTTGCAGATTGATAAAATATATTCTGAAGGTGGTCTTAGTTCATTAAGAAAAGAAAGCTATAATTCATGTGCGTCTTTACATGTGTGGAATACTGTTTCATATAATCGCAAATTTACAGAATTAAGTAATGTTTTTTGGAAGAAAAGCTCTGCCAAAATAACTACTTTTGTTTCAGGTCATGAATCAACACACGCAGTAATACGTTTTAAAAAAGAAGAATATTTATTGAATGAACTAAAAAAATATGGATTTGCTTTAAATCCTTTTGAATCCTACACCGATGTTGAAGATATAGCTGATGTCGGAGGGTTTCTTGGCCTGTACAAAAAGGGGTTTAGTCTATCGGATGTTTCTGATTCTGATACTGAAGGGATAAGAAAAGATCTCTTGAAAAGTCAAAAACTAGACTTTAGATATTGTCCTGGACTCAAATCATTTAAATTCTATAATGATTCTCAATGTAGAGTTCAGGTAACATAGAATTTAGATTAAATCATCATCAAAACTTAATGGTTCGAAATATTCTGAAACGAGTTTGTATGCTAAATCTACTGGTGCTGTTCCGTCACCATGTTTGTACAGAAATGATTCTATGTTTTTCTTGGCTATTTTAACTCTATCTGGATGAGCATATTTTTCAATTGCTGCTTCAATATCTTTGTATTCAAGGTCAGGATAATCTCCTTGAGGAATATCTAATAATTGGATATTTTCTTTTTGACTCTGAGAAAGGCCTAATAGATAAGTTTGATCATTCATGAACTTATACATCTCATCGAATGTCTCAATAGGCTTATCCAATGTTATTTTAATTTCAGCTTTGTATTCAGGCATAAAGAATGAAATATAATGTTAGTTATAAACCTTTATAATATTCTTGTAATTTCCCAATAAAATGAATTTGAAAAAACTAGGCTACTCGACTGGGAAAGTACTATTTCCTGGATTAAATGTTAAAGTTAAACTAGATAATAATCAGTATTTTAGTAATGATGGTGTTGTTGAAGATTTTAATGCACACGTTAATAAATTAGATTCTGCTTTTGGTCGTGATTCTTTAACAGAAAAAATTCCTGATTCAAAAATAGGTTTGCGTTATGAAAATCATGCATTTAATGGTGTACAATTTATAAAACTAGTTAATGTTTTTTGGAAAAAAAGAGATCCTGTTCAGGATATTTTTGTTTCAGGTCATGAATCAACACATGCATTAATGAGTTTTGGAAAAGAGAACTATTTACTTAATGAGTTAAAAAAATACAATTTTACTTTTAATCCTTTTGAAAGTTATTCTGATGAAGATGACATTGCTGATGTCGGAGGTTTTTTAGGTGTACATAAGGCAGGTTATGATATTGTCCGTATTTGTCGAGGCGATGATTTAGATTTTATAAAAGAAGATATTCTAAATAGTAAGAAAGCCAGAAACTCTTTTCACTTCTTTAAATTCAATTATAATCATTCTTAACAAACTTTAAATACAACTTCTTTAATTATTTTCTTCATGAGGTTAGGAATTGATGTTGGTGGATCGAAGATTGAAGGTGCTTTAGTCAACGATAAAGGAATCATTGTAGACAAACTTCGACATGATACTGAAGCTAGTAAAGGCAGGAAAACTGTTCTAAATAACATTTTATTTGTTGCTAAAACATTGAATAATGATGATGTCACAAGCATTGGTTTAGGTTTGCCCGGAGCAATCGATAATTCTGGAAACCTTGTTTTTTCAACTAATCTGCCTTTTCTCAACGGTATGAATGTTGCTAAATTCTTAGAAAACGAATTAAAAAAGAAAGTTAAACAGGAAAATGATGCCAATTGTTTTGTCTGGGCTGAACGAAGATTTGGTGCTGCCAAGGGTCATAGAAATGTTGTAGGTGTTATTTATGGTACTGGAATCGGTGCTGGAATTGTTATCAATGGAGAAATCTACAGAGGGACAATTGGTGCTGCGGGCGAGATAGGGTATACTATTATTGCCAACAATAAATCTTTTGAAGAGCTATGTGCAGGTCCTGGAATTGTTAAAAGATACAATGAAGAACAAGGCAGAATTGAAAATCCTACTGCAAAAAAAATATTTGAGTCAAAGGAAAGTGTGGCTAGAAGAATCGTTGATGAAACCTATAAATATCTGGGGATGGGATTTGCAAACGTCATAACCACTTTGAATCCTGAAATAATAGTTGTTGGTGGCGGTATTAGCAATCAACCAATATACAGGCGCTTAATGTTAGAGGTTGGAAAGCATGTTAATCCAGCATTAATAAAACACATTTCTATCGTGCAGAACAAATTAGGCGATAGTTCAGGCGTCATAGGAGCTGCTTTTCTCTGAAATTTCCGAAATCTTTATATACTTGTATACCAAATCAGTATTATCACAATCTAGGAGGAAGTATACTATGAAAAGTTTTTTTTCACTGAAAAAATTTGCAAGAAAACAAGCAGACGATGATGAAGCAGCGGGCGAAGAGTATGTAGAGATTGACACGGATGCCAAGAGAGAGAGTAATTCAAAAATAGTTGTTCGACCATTTGTAATGGAAGATTTTTCCGATATTAAAGACATTCTTGATGCTGTCAGAGAGGGTTACACAATTGCTCTTATCAATATCAAACCTTTGAAAGACAAAGATTTGGTTGAGTTAAAAAGGGCCATTAATAAGCTCAAAAAGACCTGTGACGCCATCGAAGGAGATATTGCGGGCTTTGGAGATGATTATATAGTTGTAACTCCTAGTTTTGCAGAAATCTATCGAAGTAGATCAACCAACAACATAGATGAATAGGTTCATAATTTCTTTTTAATTTTATAATCTCTAAAGAGTAGTTTGTAAGTAGATCTTGTGCTTATTGTTGGTATTCTCTCTTTTTAAATTTAATTGGTTTACATAATAGAATCTCTCGAGTATATGTTTAAATACCATAATATATTTAAATGAATTTTTCCAGTAGAGAGGTTATGACTGATAAAACCGAACCTCAGGGAGAGATGAGTGAGATAACTGGAGAAATGTGCGCTTTTTGCCACGAAAAAAAACTTACTTTGAGAGAGATGGAACGGGATATTCCTTACTTTGGTCATGTTTTCATTTTTTCCATGGATTGTGATGGTTGTGGTTATCATAAAGCAGATGTTGAAGCCGCTGAAAGTCATGGTCCCATAAAGTACACTTTGGAAATTGACTCTGAAGAAGATATGAAAATAAGAATTATTAAATCCAGCACAGCCACTGTGAAGATTCCTCATGTTGGAAGCATTGATCCCGGTGAGGCATCCAATGGTTATGTGACTAATGTTGAAGGTATTCTTAATAGATTAAAAAAGCAGGTTGAATTTCTGCGTAATGAGTCTGAAGATAAAGCTGATATCAAGAAAGCCAAGAATATTATCAAAAAATTAACCAAGGTTATGTGGGGTCAGGAAAAACTAAAACTTATTCTTGAGGATCCTGTAGGTAATTCAGGTATTATATCTGATAAAGCCGTTAAAGGAAAGTTGTAGAATTATATCTTATATTGGTTTATCTCGAAAACTTCATCTATTTCTTGTTGACTTACTGCTTCCACTTTATATCCTAAATCACTATGGTCTAAGTAAACCACAAATTTAACGAATTTCTCAATGCCTTGATCTTCTCGAAGAAATTTCTCATCTTTAGCCAACTGTTCCAAAGCCTTATCATAATTTTCAATGAATTTATGGTCTTCTTCAAAAAGCGATTTAATTTGAAATATGAACGCTGTTTTTTCTCCGTATATTTCTCTGATTCCATAAACATCGTGATCGCCAGGCATTTTCAGACTATCATCCCTTATGTATTCAAAAGGAGTTTCTTTTCCAATTTCAGAATATTTTCCAGTTTGTTCCAGTAAGTTATAGATAGTGTTAACAAGATTCTTGTGTTCTTTTATGTGAAATTCGTTCACCTCTTTTTCATGCTTAGTTGGTTTTCCCATTTTAACAATAACATTTATGGCATTTCTACTATATAAATGTTTCGCTTTTTTACTACTAAGAAGTAATGAAATTAGAAATAGGTTAACTTTTGAGCCAATTGTTCTGGATTTATTGCTGAAAAAGACAACATGTTCTTAACTTCTGTCGTAGCAAATTTGTCGACGACACGAGAAACATAAGCGTTGTAAAAAGTTCTACTGGGAATTTCATTGTAACCTAATTTTGTTGGTGGAGGAAGCCTGTCGGTTTTTCCTTCCAAAAAATCAACAAAATCCATGTGGCTCTTTACTGCGTGAAATCCTTTTTTACCTGTCTGCCAAAATCTTCTCTGTGAACAAGAAGGAAACTTGTTTCTATAGGTCATATTCTTTGACGCTAAATAAATAAAAGCCAATACTTCATCGTCAGAAACATGTAAATCGTCCATATTATTGAATTCTGAAGCTATTCTATCACCCATTGATTCATCCTGACCGCTTTTATGTATATAAGGAGTACATTTGTCCAATGTGTCTATAGCGTCTGCCAGAAGAAGTCCTAAACCTGCTTCTTGTCCATACATTAATGAGGCTGTTAATACTGCTGCGTCATCACTCAAACCAAGGCCTGATTGTAATTGTATATATGCTGATTTAACGTTGTTTGTTGATAAATCTTTTTCGTTGGTCGAAATTAAATCTAAATCTTCAAGAATTTCAAGAAGATTTTTTTCGTTTTCTATTTTCAGAATGTGCTTGTAGTTCTCACAGGCGAAATCTCTAACCGTTAGATTATATTTTTCAATATTTCGGAGTTTTAATGCTCTGGTTGTTCCTTGATGCATTCTTGTTCTGAATGTTTCATCAACTCTTTTTCGCCATCTGAAATCATCCATTCTTATTCCCAGATAGAACCCTTTCAATGGTTTGATAATGTTTTCTACTTGATGTCTTCCAAGCATATCTGCGCCTGCCAATGGTTCTATTTGTCCAGTGGATAAATTTTCTTCAACCATGGTTGGTTTGTTGTACATTGTTTGTTCATTTTTTTTCAAAGCATCGATTTGTTTATCAATCCAACGAACTATCATGTCAATTTGATCCTGTCTTCTTTCTTTTACTTCAGAAACATTTTTTCCCAGTGCATATATTATGTCATCTAAGAATGCTGTTTCATATTTTATTGGAGTTCTGTTTTGACAAAATTTGCCGTGACCTTCTTGTGCGTGACCTTCAATTGTATGCATTAAATGTAAATCTCTGACATTTTCAGTTGTTGCTAATTGTATTTCACGTTTTAAAGACCTATAATCTTTTTGCGCTAATAATGTAAATTCAGAATCAAGCTTTTCTCTATTTGTCGCTTCAAATGTTCTTGCTGTCATGCATTCCCCGACAATGGTTTATCTTTAATGTTTATATTCTTTTCTATTGTGGAGTGGTTAAATTAGTTAAGGTTTATAAATAACTTTAAATTACTATTTTCTATGAGCAGAGATAATGGTGGAGATGGAGGATGTTGTTGTTGCTGTGCAGGTCTAGCCATAGGTTATCTTATTTGGGGCGGAGACAATGTTGACGCAATGACCATATCACATAAAGCCGAGAGTGCAATTGAACAAACCATTGAAGAAGACAGAGGTATGCTTCTTAACATGATTGATAATTACCAACAAAATATTTCTCCACAAATAAAAGCTGATTTGGGCATTGAGAAAATTTGTAAATTCACACCTTCTTGCTCTGAATATGCTAAACAAGCAATTGAAGAATATGGACCTGTCAAAGGTACTGTTAAAGCAACAAAAAGACTTCTAAAATGTAATCCTTTAACTAAAGGAGGATATGATCCTTTAGTATAATCACATCTCATTAGGCGCTTCTATGCCTAGTAAATCCAAACCATTTCTGAGAACCTGTTTTACAGCAAGAATCAAAGCTAGTCTGGCTCCTTTTAACTCATCATCGGCCTTCAAAACCGGATGTTTATGATAGAACTCGTTGAAAGACTGAGCCAATTCCATAACATATCTGGCAACCAATGAAGGTTTATAATGATCGGCTGCATCTGAAACGACCAAAGGATAGGATTCTAACCTTTTAATTAAATCCTGTTCTTCTTCGCTCTTCAAAACAGCATAATCAACTTTACCCAGATCATACTTGGCTTTCTTCAAAATGGAATTAATTCTGGCATGAGCATACTGGACATAGGGTCCGGTCTCACCTTCAAACAATAGCCACTCATTTAGATTAAACGTTATAACACGATTATTATCTTGACTTAACATTCCAAATTTCAAAGCACCCAAACCAATTTTCTTAGCGGTCTCATCAACTTTTTTCATGGGCCAATTATGATGGCGTTTCTTAACTTCATTCTCTAGAGACTTTATAATCTTATTCTGCAACTCAGAAAACAAAATAATATTTCCAGCCCTGGAACTCATCTTACCTTCAGGAAGCATAACCAGTTCATAGCTTATATGGTGGCAGTTCTTGGCATTCTTAAAACCCATTAATTCAAGAGTCTTGAACACTTGTTTAAAATACATTTTTTGCTCGCTACCAACGACGTATAGTGATTTATCAATCTTGTATTCTCGAAATTTCTTAGCCGCCAAAGCCAAATCCTTAGTTGAATAAAGAGAATTTCCATCACTCTTCAAAACCAATAACACATCTAAATCATACTTCTCCAAGTCAATTATTAGTGCTCCCTCACTTTCCTTGAACAAACCCTTCTTGTTAAACTCAGCAATGAGTTTCTTACCGGGTTTTTCTACTTGGCTTTCATAAAAGAAAACATCAAATTTCACACCCAACCATTTGTAGATTTCATTAAATTCATCAAGACTCCATTTTTTAGTTTTTTTCCAAAGCTTAATATAATTATTTTCTTTGGTTGATTCTAATGCCTGAAGGACTTTTGAAACTTCATTTTTGTAGGATTTTTTTTCTTCAAGTTTTTTAACAGCCTCAGAATACAATGTTCCAAGCCATTCTCCTCTATTTTTAGTTGGAACTTTGCCCTTGAAGAACTTTTTATAATACCAGAGGCATTTAGCAATGTGCGCGCCAACATCACCCATGTAATTGGCTGCAACAACTTTGTATCCGTTGATTCTAAGAATTCTAACTAAAGAGTCTCCAACCGAGACATTTCGAAGATGTCCGACGTGAAAAGCCTTATGGGTGTTTGGTTGTGAAAATTCAATCATGACTTTTTCTTTTTTCTTAGGACCTTTTCCATAGTCATTTTTCTCTTTCAAAATGTTTGTTATAACACTGGCATTGAGTAAGTTTTTATTGACAAAAAAGTTCACATAGGGACCTTTTGTTTCAATCTTATTTATGATTTCAGTAGGTTTTATTTTTTTAAGGTAATATTCTGCAACCAGATTAGGTGCTTTTCTTAGCTTATTTGAAAGCATAAAACATGGGAATGCAAAGTCCCCAAACTCCAACGAAGGAGGGATTTCCAAAGCCGAATCTACCTCGTTCTTAGACAGCTTGGTTACCTTAACCAACATTTTGACTACTTCGTTTCGATAGTTCATCCTAATTCCTTTTTGAAAGGCAATCACCAATACTTTTTAGTTAAGAGGTATTGCTTCTCTATAAATTTTTTGATTATTGCAGGTAACAAACCTTTCTTTATCCTATTGTGTCTGATCATAATGGCTCTACGCTTGCCCAATGCAATTAGATATGGCCAGTCTTCAACAGTGAACACTTCTTTTTTCTCACCATTAATATCTGCAATTATATTATTGGCAATTACTCTGCCTTGTTGTATTGCCATTAATGCGGTGGCTGGTTGTGGTTTCTTGTACATGTAGGAACAATCTCCCAACGCATAGATCTGTTTAAAACCTGTTTGTAAAAATTCATTAACCATGAGGGCTCCTTTTTCATTGGTTCTTAAACCGAGTTTATAGGTTACAGGATTTGGTTTAACACCGCAACACCAAATAAAAGTGTTGCTGTAAATGGTCTCACCATTACTAAGCACAACTTTGTCTTTCTCGGCTTTTTTTACAAAAACATTCTTTTTTATATTGATGCCTTTCTTTTTCAAGACTTTTTCAGTGTATTGAATGGCTTCTTTTTTGAAACCTTTCATAATATTAGGACTTGATTCAATCAATATGACGTTGGTTTTACCTTTACTCAAGTCTGCTAGCTCAGCAGCAACTTCAACACCTGTAAGTCCACCACCACAAACAACCAGGTTTAGAGGTTTATTATAGTGCTCGGCTTTCTTCAAATCATTTAAAACACGTTTTTTTATTTGAACGGCGCTATTTAGATTCTTTATGTCAAAAGAATGTTCTTTCGCACTCGGAACACCCATGTAATTAGTGACGCTGCCGACACCCACAACCAGGTAATCAAAGTTAACCTTTCTTGACCTTGTTATAATGCTTTTTTCCAAAGGGTCAACCCTGACAATCTCTTCTTTAAAGAACTGAATATTTTTTTTCTTGTAAAGCTTTGCCAAATCAATTCTGATGTTTTTAGGTTTAACTTTGCCGGAAATGATTTCATGCAACGAAACTTGGTAAGTGAAGAACGGACTCTGATCAATAACAACTATATTGATGTTTTTGTTATTCTTTCTTAGATTTAAAGCCGCATCAATGCCCCCGAAGCCAGAACCTGCGATAACTACTGTTTTTTTCATACTATATTCTAATAAATCAATTGTTTAAATAATTTTAGGAAAAAATGTTAAGAAAATATTGTTTAAAAGAAATCGTTTTTTTTCATGTAATCTTGAACTACACTGGAAACTGAATTTCGAAACAAACTATAAATTTCTTTTCTGGAATGATTCATTAATTTTGTAGAATTTATGGTGTCATTAATGATTAAAGCCATATGTTCTTTATTTTGTTGAAGTTGTTCATTTCTTTTTTCTATGATAGGTTCTATTAAAGGAATCATTTTTTGAATTGTTTCTTCTTTTTTCTTTTCGTATTCTGCTTTTTTAGTTTCGAAATCTTCAGGATTAATTAATGATATCTCATCATCATAATAACAAGCAAAAAACCTATAATCCTCATCATAAGGAGTAAAATGCCAGTCTCTATTCCATTTGACTTTTTTATCCATTTTCACCTTAAAATCATGAGAATTTCGATTACCATAAATGGTTCCTGTACTTCCCACAGGGTAAAGTTCATTTCTATTCCTAAAATAGTCTTGAGTCCAATCATGAAGGTGTGAACTCTGGCTTTTTTCATTCACCACAATTTTCTGTTCTTTTTTAAATTCACCCTGAGGATTTTCAAAGTATTCATACTCTTCACCTAATATCTTCTCTAACTTTTGCATTTCTTTTTTTTCAAAATTTCGAGACCAAAAATCTTTTTTTTGGAATGATAAATCTTCTCTGATTTCACCAATGGATCCGACAGGATAATTACCTATTCTTTCACCATTGCTATAATGATCACCATGTGCAGGGTTTGTTAGAATTACTAAGTCACCTTGTCTACGTCTTTTATAGTTTGCATTGTCAACAATAGTATATCCTTCTGCTAGAATTTTAGGTAATACTTTTATGAATTCTTCGTGAGATAATTTTTTTAAATCTTCTCTTTGCTTGTCTAAAACAACTATTCCATGTTCTTCTCTTATTTGATCTAATATAATTTCATTATTATCTAATTTAAAATTGTTTAGTTCTTCAAAACAAGAATATTTTGGGAGACCTATTTTTTCAATATCTCCAGAACTGATACCAATATTGCTTTGTATTTTGTATAAAATAAAACCATCTGAAAGACCTATGCTTCTTAATAGGTTTATGTTTTCTTCAACAACTAATTTTTGTTTTTGTTTTTCTGAAAGAACATTTTTTTCTTCTGGTTTTTCTTCTATTGGCTCTACTTCGCCTTCAATAGCTCTTTTGACAATTCCGCTAATCTTTTTTATAATTTCTTTATCTTCTTTAAGATAATTTTTCATTTCATCTTGATTGAATACTTTTTTCAAATAAGAATCATCCATTCGAAAAACTTCAGGTACTTTATGGCCGCCAGTTACTAATTTAAAATCTACATCCCAATTCATCAAGAATTTATCACAAACATAACCCCAACTTCCATCAAATGTACTCACATATCTATCTTGAGAGAGTTCGACTTCCACCATATCTCCTATTTCAATCTTTTCACCAGAATTGTTGTATCTTCTTTCAAGAACTTGTAGTTCATTTTCACCCATAGAATGACCTTCTGTAAATCCTTGAGGAAATAATTCTAAAAAGTGATGACCTTTCTTAATCAATCCTAATTCATGAGTATCTTTATGTCGTGCAACACACATATCTTCCAATTTTTGATCATCAGAAACTTTGTATCCTTTAATTATTTGCGCTGGCAAAGTATCTACAAAATTATCAAACTCTTTTTTTCTGTTATTTAAGAAAGGTTGTTGAATTATAACTCCTGTTTCTTCTTCAATTTTTTCAACAATGTCTTTTGCAACGCTTTTATAATTAATTGTTTCAACAGGTTCTTCGATTATTTTTTCATCTCTCATATTAAGATAAGTGTCAATGCTATCAATTAGTTTACCCTCAGCTTTTTCAATAGCAACTTTCATATTATCATATTTTTTTAAATCCTCAAATGAAACTATTTCTTGTCTTTTATTTAACAAAACATATGGAACTAATTTTTCAGGTAAAATATCTTTATTATCAATTAATTCTTGAAATCGTTTTACAATATTGCCACTTCTTTTTGGAGCCAATAACCCTGCAACGATTAAATCTCTAATATTATTATTGTAATTTGTATATTGGAGTCTTTCTTCAGAGCAAGGAATAAATTTCGCAATATTCTCTAAAACTATTTTCTGTGTTAAATTTTCACTTCCATACTTGACTGCAGGATCCATATCCATATCCTGTCTTTTAGGAATTTTATCATTACTTTCTTCTAAGAAATCATTTAATGTATTAATGCTGTTAATATTATTTATATGATTTAGAAATCCTTCTTTGAATTTTTTTAGATCTGTTGTATAATCTTCTATGGCATCAGGATATAACTTTTTTAATGAAGTTTTTATTAAAAGTTCTTCTGTGCTGAAATTTTTGAATTCACTGCAATCGTATCTTATAGAGTCAAAGAAATATTTTTTCATAACATTCTTTGTGAAATCTCCTGTTAAACTTATTGAAGAATTAGAATGTCTTAACCACGAACTAAGATTATCTATAAACGAAGGTTTTACTTCAGGTAATTTTACAATTTCTTCTTTTAAAAGTTCTTGTGCATCTTGAATTTCTCCCAGGGTGTCCATTAATTCTCCGAAACTCATTCTTCAGCCACCTCTTTCTCAACTACTAAATCAGGAACTTTTTTTGTGTGACAATCACATGAGTCTTTAAAAGTGGTTATTCCTAATTTTCTTCCTCTTGTAGAAGAGTATTTTAAAATACCATTTATTGGTTCGCCATAAACTTCAGGATTAAATACTGTTCCTGCTTCTAAAGCACTAGCAGAACCTGTTATTTGATTTGAAGTTATGACTGAAGGATTTGGTGCTTGTGTACAGCTATGCCTTCTGATTCTTTCTTCTTCTGCGCCCATGGAGTGTACTCCAAAGTAATGATCCATGCATTTAGTTTTACCAGGAACATATGTTGCCCATTCGCCTGATTTGTGATCGGTGGCGGCAGTTATTAATGGAATTTGATTTCTAATAGCATATATGCTTACTAAAGCTCTTGTATATAAATTATCAACCCAATCAAAAATAACATCATAATCTACATCTGATTTGAATTTTTCATCAAATTTCTGATCAATAGTATTGTACATAGTGTCATTATTGCCAATTTTTTTCAAAACTTCGGCCGCACTCTGTACTTTTAATTTACCAACACCGTTATAGTGTAAAATTTGTCTGTTCAAATTTGTTTCATCAACATAATCCATATCCATTAAATCAATACTTTCATAACCTTGCTTGGCTAAAATTCGACCTGCACCTGATGCCAGTAAAGCTCCGTTTCCAACAACTAATGCTTTTTTCCCTGCAAATGAAGGATGTTTTTTGAAACTTTCTCCATCTTTTAAATAACCTATTCTATCTTGATTTCCTATTTTTAGATAAACAGGTTGGTCGATATTGAATTCTGACCTGAATAATCTTTTTTTAACTTCTTCAGCCAATATTCCGCCTGCAATTATTGATGTGAATTCATCTTGAGGCAGACCATTAAAATTTGGAATGGTATAGTCATTTTTGAATCTTAATTCAGAATCATTTCTTTCAATAGGCATTACTTTCAAGTAACCTGTAATAGTGCTTCCGAAAAACATTGAATCTGAGTGTAGTGCATCATTTCGTAAAACGTTTATTTTAGACCGAGCACTATTTGTTGTTTCAACAACAACATCTCCTTCTGCCAATCCTACATTTGTTTTGGATTCTATTGATGCGTTTATTGGTAGAATATTTATTTTTGGAAAAATTGTTTTCAAAGCTTTTTCCCATTCATTAACTCTATACTTTCTTGGTTCAATATCTATGTCTAAAACTTTTTCTCCTCTTTTTGTTCTTTCATCACCAATAATTACAATATTTCCAACACCTAATGCTGCTAAAGGAATGGCTGTTTCTAAAGCCAAATGACTTGATCCGACAATTGTTACTAAACTATTTGTTAAAGTATCTTGATTCCATCCTGGAATTCTTCTCTGTCTGTCGTATATGTCTATTTCTAGTTCAGTCATTTTAACATCCGTATTGCAATTCGTCTCTTTCTTCATTCATATCTTTTATATCATTGAAATCTTTTAGTCTATTTCTATAATCTGCAATTACAAAGTTTTTACTTAGTAAGCCAGGTTCACCTACAAATTCTAACATGAATTCTTTTTCATTGTAAGCATCTATAAACGAATTGGTGTTAGGTATCATAAGATTTGCACTGACAGAATCAGCAATATTTTTTGCAGTTACATCTATCATTTCTTCTGAGTAATAAGGCCTTATAACCTTATTGTTATCTTTTGACATATGTTGGTATTCTTCAAATGCGCCTGTTAAAGTCATAGGAAAAACCTCTGCCATGGCTTCTAATGCGCTACTTAGAAAATTAGAATAATGACAATTTTCATCTGCAAAAGCTGAAATATAATCCATTGCTTCTTCTACAAATAAGTTTGTTAAATCGTCAATTCCTAAACTTGAAACATCTATATTTGCTCTTACAGGCGCTCCTTCAACCTGTGATTTTATATCTTTGGCAGTTGCTAATTGGGCGTTTTTTGGTGGCCAGTTCTCTTTAATAATTAACTGTTTTATTCTTTGCCAAGGTTGTATTCTTGACGGATCTTGATG
>JBDRGV010000039.1:0-21993 GCA_043817405.1 archaeon
AGATTTCAGAACGTTCAAAAATCTTTCGTATTTTTGTAATTTATCATTCCATATTGTCTTTTAAAACTTTTTTGAATTCTCTATATGAAATCGCTCCAACCAAAGTATCTTCATTAATAAAAAAAGTTGGAGTTCCATAAATATGTGAATCCAAACCCTGCTGATAATCAGCATCCACAAGAAGCTTGGATAATTCTCCTGTTATACAATTATTGAATTGTTCCATGTTAACACCTAATTCTGAAGCTGTGTTAGTTAAGAATTCTTCTGACAAACCATTCTCACTTTCAAACAACTTGAAATGATAATCCCAATATAATTCTTGATCGTTCAGCCACACACATTTAGCAGCCACCGCGGATTCATAGGCAAATTCATGATTGGTTAATGGGAAGTCAACATAGATAAAATTTATTTTGTCACCATAGTTTTCCAGTACTTTTTCAACGGTTGAAAATGCTTCTTTAGTATTAGGACAAGAGAAACAACCAAATTCTATAACTGTGACTAGTGAGTTAAGATTTCCTTGACTAGGATTATTACTAAAGTCACCTGTCAATACTAACTGATCACTAGGTTCAGTACCTGGTATAGAACAAACTTCTGGCTCATTGGTTCCCCCAAATGTATTCAAAGGGTCAAAGATGCAGAATTTGTTGCTGTCTTCACCATTGCAATTACCATACTTGATAAAGAAATAACCTGCTTGTGCTGTGAAAAAAATACTAACGAGCAACATAATTAAAAATATCCATGAAATGATTTCGAAATGTTTATAGATTTGCCTTCCAAGTCTTGGCCAACCCTTCATTAGCTTACCAGTAATCTGGGCTTTCAGCCTCTTATCAAGACCAGAATCACATCTCCTAAGAGTGAGTCTTCGAAAAACACAGTCAAAAGCTTCCTTAGCAATGATTCTATGACTAGCACTAAAGATTCCAAGCACTCCAAAGACGATTAAAGCTATAATACAAATCATATCTGTTTAACGAAAAGGGTTATTTTTATAAAGTTTGTGATGAGTTTGAACGAAACTGAAGAGAAAGTATGCGCCGGCTGGGAAAAATTAATGTCGTTGATGCTATGATTGTCCCGAGCACACATCTTACTTCTAGTCAATACCACTACAAGATTTTATATTGTTTTAATTCTTTTACTTGTTATTATTATTCAGAATTTATTATTCATCCATACGATTTATTATATTAAAATCAAAATTGGTTATTATGTTGCTTGTTGAGACCAAGAATGAATCCATGCTTTCAACATAATCCTTCCAATTGGCTCTGATTTCTCTTAGAAATAATTCATAAGAACTATAGTTCTTGTGAAAAGTCATTATTATTTTAGTTTTATCTTCAAATCCTTCTCCTGGTGCAGAAAATAATACTCTTTTGTCATATTTGAGAAAATGATTAAACTTTTCCAGTTCTTTTACTTGTGTATAGTCTTTCCATTGTAATGTGATGAATGTGACGAATTCTATATCTAATTTCTCTAAGTTAGGTATTAAAGTATATTTCTCAATTAAACCATCTTTTTCTAATTTCTTTCTTAATCTGCTGATTGTTGGCTGTGTCACTTTTAATTTTTTACTAACTTCTCTATCACTCTGTCTACTGTTTGAGGTTAATTCTTTTAATAGATTCTTAACAAGTTCATTCATTTTAACGCATTAAAATGTTTCAATTATAAAAATTTATCCCTGATTATAGTCACAATAAACAATATTTCTGTTCAAATGATACATTTTATCATGTTTAAGTTATCATTTTCATATTTATTAATTAATTCACAAAAACAATATTTATAAATATTTAATTAAAGATTAAAACTCAGGTATTTAAAAATGGATGATTGGCACGAACTTTCAATAGAAGTAGTTATGAGTAAATTATCTACAACTAAATCTGGATTAAATGATTCTGAAGCTGAAAAACGAGTTAAACAATTTGGAGAAAATATTTCTGCAAAAGAAGAAAAAACTTCTGTTATCAAAATATTATTACGACAATTCAAAAGTTTCATAATATACATACTCATTGCAGCTGCAGTAATATCAGGAATAATAGGCAATCATGTAGAATTTATAATAATAACTGCGATAGTTCTATTTATAGTTCTTCTGAGCTTTTTTGAGGAATATAAAGCCACAAGAGAAATGGAATCCTTAAAAAAACTAACACCAAAAATAACTAAAGTAATTAGAAACAACAAAGAAATACAAATCAATTCAAGTGAATTGGTTCCTGGAGACATTATTATTTTAACCAGAGGAGACCTCGTGCCTGCAGATGCAAGAGTTATAGAATCAACAAATCTCCAAGTTAATGAATCAGCTCTAACAGGAGAAAGCATGCCAATTACAAAAACTGAAAAAATTCTATCTGAAAAAACAAGCCTTGCTGAAAGAAAAAACATGGTTTATACAGGCGGACAAGTAATAAATGGTCATGGAATCTGTGTGATTGTAGAAACAGGAAAAAACACTGAACTTGGAAAAATCGCTTCGATGGTAAAAGATACAAGAGAAGAACTTTCTCCATTACAAAAAAGACTTGACAAATTAGGTAAACAGTTTAGTTATTCAGTAATAGCCATATGTATATTAATAATAATCTTAGGACTTTTGAGAGGAGATGGACTTAACAATCTTCTCCTTTTGGCTGTTGCAGTTGCAGTGAGTGGAATTCCTGAGAGTCTGCCGGCAGTCATTGGCGTCGCATTAGCCATAGGAATGAAAAGAATGGCTAAGCAGAATGCCATAATAAAACGTCTAGCTGCTGTTGAAACCCTGGGCACTTGCACAGTCATATGCACAGATAAAACAGGCACATTAACTCAAAATAAGATGGTTATAGAAAACATCTGGACATATGGAAGTGAAGTTGAAGTAAGTGGAAACGGATTTCAACCAGAAGGAATATTTTTAAAAGAAAAATTACAAATAAATCCAACAGAAAACAAAAACATATCAAAAATACTGGAAATAGGAATTCTATGCAATAACGCCAACTTGAAAAAAGAAGAAGATGAAGAGTGGAAAATAGAGGGCGAATCAACAGAAGGAGCACTTGTTGTTCTGGCTAAAAAAGCAGGCATAGAAAAAGATCAAATGCACAAAGATTTTCCCAGAGTTCATGAGCATCCTTTTGATTCTGATAGAAAATGCATGAGCAGTGTACACCTGGTAAGAAATCAGCATATCGCATACGCAAAAGGTGCACCAGAAAGAATATTAAAACGATCAGAATACTACTTGGAGAATGGAAAGATAAAAACACTAACAAAAAAAATAAAGGAAGAAATAATTGAAAAGAATGAAGAATATGCATCAAAAGGATACAGAGTTATTGGTTTAGCATATAAAGAGCATAAAGGGAATTTTGATATTAAAAATGTTGAAAAAAATCTTATTTTTGCAGGACTAGTTTCAATAAGGGATCCTCCAGAACCAAGCGCCCTTGAAGCAATAAAACTTTGTGAAGAAGCAGGTATTAAAGTAATTATGATTACTGGTGACAATCCACTAACTGCAAAAGCAGTAGCAAAAGAGCTAAACATATTAACCGAAGGTCAACAAGTAATAACAGGAGATGAACTAGATAAATTAACAGATGACCAATACTTAGAAGTAGTGGATAAAATCTCAGTCTATGCAAGAGTAACACCCAAACACAAATTAAGAGTAATAAAAGCACTGCAAGATAGAGGTGAAATAGTTGCTATGACTGGTGATGGCGTAAACGATGCTCCTGCTCTGAAAAAAGCAGACATAGGTGTAGCAATGGGACTCTGCGGAACAGAAGTAGCAAAAGAAGCAAGTGAAATGATAATAAAAGATGACAACTTCTCAACCATAGTTTATGCAGTAAAAGAAGGAAGAACCATATACAATAACATTCAAAAATTTATTTATTATTTATTACCGGGAAACTTCTCAGAAGTTTTACTTATATTAATAGCAACAATAGCAGGATTATTCCCACCACTAACACCAATAATGATATTATTCATAAACCTGGTCACAAGCGACATACCCGCGCTTGGACTATGCTTAGAAAAACCAGACAAAACAATTATGCAACAAAAACCAAGAAACCCAAAAGAAGGTATATTAACCAACTATATACTATTAAAAATCAGTCAAGTTGTACCCATAATAGTCTTAGGAACAATAGGATTATATATGTGGACGCTCACAGTAAAACAAGCAGACATAGCTACTGCACAAACAGTTGCATTTGTCACCATAATCCTGTTTGAGCTATTCCATGTCTTTAATGCAAAAAGCTTCAATAACACAATATTTTCAAAAGATACATTCAACAATAAAACACTATTTTTAGGATACGCAGCATCAATAGTGGCAACACTAACAGTTCTATATTTTGAACCTGCAAGAAGAATATTTGGAACAGTTCCACTCACAATCAACCAGTGGATACCTATAATTATAATGTCTCTATCAGTAGTATTCTTCGTTGAAATACAGAAAATTATTATTAACTCTGAAATAGAAGAACATAAAAATATAGATATACATCCAACAAGAAGATAAAAAAGTAATGTCTCACACAGGAAAACCCTTTAAAACCAGCCAAAAGAATAGTAAGCCTCCGCCGAGAACTGAATTTTCTGTTCAACTAGAATGATTGCTTTAATAAGGTTTATGCAAGAAAAATCGGAAGATTTACACTTGTTTCGTTAATTCAATTAACATCGTATTATTTTATATATCATTCTGTAATTTCTTTATAAATTTTAGAGAGAGTGCCCCAAACATGGTTAAAATAAAGGTGCCCCGAACGGTAAATCAAATCCTAGGCTTTGAAGTCATCAAGCCAAGTTCCTGTTTTATTCAGCTTTCTCATAAAGAATCGTCCCATATCCTTAGGTTTCTTTGCTTGGTGATACTTGAAATATATGTTGTCATCTTTTATCCCAACAATTTCTACTTTACCGCTACGATGAGACATTATGAATCTGAATCTTTTGCTGCAACCATTTAGCTTGGTCTTAGCTTCTTCTACAATCTGATAGGCTTTGTATAATAGAACCTGGAAATGATGTTTAACTCTCTTAACAGGCCTGCATTGAAACACATAATAAGGGGTTATGCCTATGCTTGTCAGAGTGTTTTGTAATTCTGCCAGTGTGTCTGGGTTGTCGTTAACTCCTTTTAATAGAACTGTTTGATTATTAATTATTACATTAGAACCTATTAGTTTGTTAATGGCTTCAATTGATTTATTTGTTATTTCTCTTGGATGATTGAAATGCGTAACGACATATATCCTTTTATTCTTGGTTGAGTACTTCTTCAAAACTCCTAAGAAGCTCGAATCATTTATTATCCTGTCTGGAAAAACAACAGGAGTCCTTGTTCCAAATCTAATAAATCTTATATGAGGAATTCTTGTAAGACTCTGCAGAAACTTTTCAAGTGCTTTGGCAGATAAAAAGAAAGGGTCTCCTCCACTAACCAACACATTATTAATTTCTTTATGTTTTTTAATATAATTAACAGCCCTTTCGAACCTATGCACTATTTCATCATTTGATAAGCCAACAAGTCTTTTTCTAAAGCAGAATCTGCAATAAGCAAAGCATTTGTTAGTTGATAACATCAAAACTGTCTGCTCATACTTGTGCTGAAGTCCTACTGTTTTAGTATTTTCACATTCTCCGCTTGTATCATAGAACCCGGAAGTATCTAATTCTTCCAGAGAAGGAATAATCATTCTTTTTATAGGGTCATTCTCATCATTCTTGTCAATTAAAGACAAGTAATACTTTGTTATTCTCATAGGGTGCAAATCTATGATTTTCTTCAGTTTTTTCTCTTCTTCAGGACTTAATTCCATATACTCCTTTAGTTCTTCAATGGATTTAATGCTAAGAGAAGAACTCTTTTCAAATATCATAATATGAAAAATTTAGAGTTCTTTAAAAATGTTGCTGCGATGAAGGTTTTAAGGGATAGTCCTCAGGAATGAATGTTATGCGATAACTAATTCACCCAGTGAGTAGAGTGCACCGGCCGAGATTCGAACTCGGATAGGCGGCTTACTTCAATACAAATTGTATCTTGGAAGGCCACAGTCATAACCATTAGACCACCGGTGCGATAAGATTAAGAGTAGAGCTTTGTTTTATAAAATTTACTGATTTCTTCTCCTTCAACCATAAACTTTAATAAACAACTTCGATTATTTCTTTATTAATGGCTCAAAACATACTTATTATAGGCGCTCACTCCGACGACCAGATTATAGGTGTCGGCGGTACGGCTGCGAAGTACGCTGAAGAAGGTTTTCAAGTAACCACTGTTATAGTCAGCCAAGGAGAAGGTTCTCATCCTCATTTCCGAGAAAATATAATAATGGACACTCGAGAGAAAGAGTCTATTCATGCTAACAAAGTTATAGGCGGTAAAGCTGTCAAATTCCTAAGAATATTGGAGAAGGATTTTAATAAGGAAAAAGAATTAAAAAAAGCCAGACGAAAACTAAGAAATTTAATTATTCGTTTAAAACCAGTTAAGATTTTCGTTCATTCACCTGAAGATCATCATCCGGTTCATAAAAAAGTTAATAAGATGACTCTTGACATTCTTAATGAATTGAACTGGAATAAAGAAGTTTATTCTTTTGATATTTGGAATACTTTCAAATGGAATAAGAAACACCCTAGACTAATTGTTGACATTTCATCAACTTTTGATAAGAAAATGAGAGCTCTTAGGGCTTTCAAAAGCCAATTCACAATTCAAGGTTTCCTTAATTATCTTCCTTTGATTGCAATGTACATAAAGAATGTAAAGAATGGAAGAACCCATGGTTCAAAATATGCAGAGGTTTTTTATCGTATAAGATGAATAAGAAGAAGCTAGTAATTGCGACTGACAATTATCTTCCTAGATGGGATGGTATTTCTAGGTTTTTATCAGAGATTACTCCTCGACTCGCTAAAAAGTATGATATTACCATTATAGCACCTGATTTCGGCAAAACTAAGAATGATGATTTCAAAGTTGTTAAAATTCCTGTTAATAAACTAGTCATTGGAGATTTTCAACCTGCAAAAATCCAATACAAAAAAATAAAGAATATTGTGAAAGATGCAGACGCTGTTTTCACACAAACAATTGGCCCAATAGGTATTTCTGCAATTATTGCAGCCAAGAAAAAATCTGTTCCTCTCGTGTCTTTCATCCACAGCTTGGAATGGGAGTTATTTCCTAAATCAGTTTCAACACCTTTGCTTAGAAAATTCCTATACCCTATTTCTAAATTGTTTGTAAGATATATTTACAACAAATGCGATTTGTTAATTACGCCATCCAGCAATGTTTCAGACATGCTTAATTGGCAAAAAATCAGGACATCTAAAAAAATAGCTCATCTGGGTGTTGACATTACTAAATTCAAAAAAGGTGATAAAATAGTTGCTAAGAAAATGGCTGGTTTTGAACCCAATGATTTCGTTATTGGTTATCATGGAAGACTTGGTCGAGAAAAGGATTTGAAGACTCTGTTGAGAGCATTCATTAGACTGAGAAGACATCATAAAAATGTTAAACTCTTGATTGTTGGTTCAGGTGTTAAATCCATTGAGCAACTTTTCCAGAACAAGGAAAACATTGTTTATCCAGGACCAAAAAATGATGTTGTGCCTTGGATCAATGCAATGGATGTGTTTGTTCTGCCATCATTAACAGAGACCAGTTCTCTTTCAACCTTGGAAGCAATGTCCTGTGAAGTTCCAGTTATTGCAACAAAGGTTGGCTTTGTCGCAAACTATATAGATAATAATGTGAATGGAATGTTCTTTGCGTTGCAGCACCCTTATGCTTTGGCTAAAAAAATTCAGATTTTAATGGAAGACAGAGCTCTTAGAAACAAACTAGGCATTAATGGTCGTAAAACCATTCTTGAAAAGTTTAGCTGGGAAATTTCTGCCGATAGAATAGTTGAACATATCAATAGTGTTATAGAAAAATAAAAAAATTAAAAGAGAAAAAAATTAATCTATTTTTATCTCTGTGACTTTTTTCTCTTCAGGCTTATATTCAACTTTTGGAATTTCTATTCTGAGAACGCCGTTTTCATACTTAGATGTTATGGATGCTATGTCATCTGAAGCATTTAGCGGAATTGAGAATGTTCCTTTATAGAATCTCTCAGAAATTTCCTTTCGTTTTCCTTCTTCTACTTCAGTCTTCACTCCTGCTTCAACGTTTATAACTCTGTCATCCAGAGTCATCTTTATGTTTTCTTTCTTCACACCTGGAATGTCTAAGTTCGCTATGTACTTGTCTTCTTTTTCATCCCAGACACCACGGGGAACTAAATAGTTTCCTTTCAATCCTTCGAAGTCACCAACAACAAAATCCCTATATAAGTCTCGAAGAGTTCGTTCCCATGGAAACACATCTCCAAAAAAGTCTTCTAAAAGACCTGGTCTATACCTTATTAAGGTCATTTTACCACCTCAAAAACTGTTAATGAAGAACTATTTATAAATTTTATATCTTCAAACTCGTTACTTTACTAATGTTATGGGCGTCCATGCTTACTCCAAACAGGTTTTCTGCCGACGTGATTAATCCATCGTTGTGACTTATCAATATGTATTGTGATCTGTGGGCGTAGGACGCTATTAGTTCCGCTAGTTTCTCTGAATTTTTCTTGTCAAGGGCTGCGTCAACTTCGTCTAGGATGTAGAATGGTGCTGGTGCGTGTTCTTGAACTGCGAATATGAATGCAAGTGCAGTCATTGTTTTCTCTCCACCACTTAAACTTCTAATGTCCATGAATTTTTTACCTATGATTCGTACTTTTATTTCAACTCCACCCATGAATGGATCATTTTCATCTTCCAGTTCCATGAATGCTTCTCCTTTGGTTGATAATGATAAGAATATTTTCTTGAAGTTTGTATTTACTACTTCGAATGTTTTCATGAATAATTCTTTTTTCTTGCTGTCAATCTCATTTATCATAAGCAATATGTCTTCTCTTTCACCGGATAATTGTTTTTGTTTTCCCAGCAATGATTCATATTGTGTTTGTGCAATTTCATAAACTTCCAATGCTTTCATGTTAACCGCACCAATGTCATCAACCATTTTTTCAAACTGGTTTATTTCTCTCTTTATTTCATCTTCGGACTTGTTTTTGAATAATAGTAATCCTTTGAATTGTTTGAATTCTTCTTCCAGTCCTTCTAGCTCTCCAACGATTGTTGCTTTTTCTATCGACAAAGTATTGTTTTTCAGGTCCAATCTTCGCATATCATCTTGTTTATTTGATACAGCGTTTTCTGCATTTGAAACTTCTTCGCCTATTTTTTGTCTTTTAGCATAAAGTCCTTTGTATTGTGAGTAGAATTTTTTCTCGTGTTTTTCTTTTTCTTCTAATTCTTTTTTCTGTTTTTTCAATTCGTTTTCTTTTACTTTCTTTTCTGATTCAAATTCTTCTTTTTCTTTTACCTGTTGTTTTAGTATCCTATCAATATTTTCTTTTTCAGGCATTAAGATATTGTTTATTTCTGATCCGCTGTTTTTTATTTCTCCTTTTAATTCTGAAATCTCTTCTCTTAGTTCTTGTTTTTTCTGGTCGAATGTGTTCATCTCTGCCAGCATTACTGGGTTTCTTAATTCACCAATTTTATCTCTTAGAACTTGTTTTTCTGATTTCAAACCGGCCAGTTCTTTATTCTTCTTGGAAATGTTACTGGTTATCTCATCGACTCTTTTTTCCAACGTTTTTATTTCTTTTTGGTATTTCGCTTTTTCTCCTTCTGTGGTCCCTAAATCTCCGGAATCTAAATGCAATGATCGCTCAGTTTTCAATATGTCTGCTTCCAGTTCTGCTTTTTGACTTCTTAATTCTGAAATTCTTGTCTCGTTTTCTTTCTTGCTTTTCTCCAGTCTTAAAATTACGCTTTCAAAATCTTTGATTTCTGATTCCAGTGTTTTAATTTCATCGGTGACTTCTTCTTCTTGAAAGCCCATTTCTAGAACTTTATCTCTGTGGCCTCCCTGCATTGCGCCACTGGTTTCTATTAAATCACCGGTCATGGTGACCATTCTGACTCTTCCAATGCCTATTCTTCTTCCCGTGTCAACGTTGTCAATTACTAATGTGTTTCCGAACACGTATTGGAATACTTTCTCGTATTTTGATTCATACTTTACCAGGTCTATTGCCATTCCTGTTATTCCGGTTCCTTTTAATGATCTGAACTCTGTTTTGATAAATGGTGATTTTAATTTGTTCAATGGCAGAAATGTGGCTGTTCCTAGTTTGCTTTCTTTCAGATATTTTATGCATTTGGCTGCTGTTTCATCGTTGTCAACAACTATGCTTTTGATTCTGTTACCAGCTGCAATTCCTAAAGCCAGTGAATATTCTGTGCTTACATTTCCTAATTGACTGACTAATCCGTGAACACCCGGAAATTTTGATTTGTTGTCGAGAATCGCTTTTATGCCTCTGTTTCTTGATAGTTGTTCTCTCAGGCCAGCGGTTCTTATTTGTAATCTTGATAGGTCTTCTTTTCTAGAAAGTAATTTTGAGCGAGCATTGTCTAGTTGTGCTGCGATTGATGATTCATCACCAAGCCTAGTGTTTAATTCACTGGTTGCTTCTTTGAATTTTTGTTTGTTGCTTTTTAGTTTGACAATTGCTCCTTTGTTTTCTTTTTCCAGTGAGAGTACTTTTTCTATCTTGTCATCAATGCTTTGCAGTAATAATTCATATTTGTCTTTCTCTCTAAAGCTATTTTGCTGTTCTTCTCTTAAACCGTTTATTTCTTCTTGAATTACTTCTGCTCTTGAATCTATTTCTTCTATTCTTTTGTCTATGACCTGTGAATCTTCTAATTTGTTTTTCTTTTTGAATTCTGAGAGTTTTAATTCTATTCTTGCAACTTCGTTTTCTTTTTGTGCAATTGTTTTCTCTGCGTCTGCTTTATTTCTCTTTGAAATATTAATTTTGTCGTTGAGTTCTTTGTGGCTTCGCTCTAGTTCATCGGCTCTCTCGGTTATCTTATAAAGTTCCTGGTTCAGAGTTTCAATTCTTTGCTTGTTCAATGCATAGTCTACTTTTATTTGTTCAATATCTCTGTGAAGTTCTACCTGTTCTTTCTCGCCTTTTTGTTCAACTTCTTGGTTTATCGTTTCTATCTCTTTTTTCTTCTCACCAATTTTTGTTTTTAGTTCATCAATTTTTTTCTGTAAATCAGATAGTTCTTTATTGTTTTTGTCAACATCTTTTTGCAGATTTTTTTTCTTTTCTTGTTTCACGATTATTTGTTTGTCGAGCATTGTTGCCCGGTTTCTTTTGATATTGATATCCAGTTCTTTGAATTTGAGTGCTTGGTTTCGTTCTTTTTTCAGTTCTCTCAAAAATCCCTGTCTCTCTGTCAATATTATCTCTGCTTCGTTCAGCCTTTCTTCGACTCTTGAGAGTTCTCTCATGGCTTTTTCTTTCTTTTCTTCATATACGGATATTCCAGCTATTTCTTCAATCATTTTTCTTCTTTCAACCAAGGACATTTCTACCAATTGTACAATGTCTCCTTGAAGTATAATGTTATACCCGTTAGGATCTATTCTTGCGGCGCTTAGAAGTTCGAGCATCTGTTGTCTGGTGCGAGTTTCATCATTTATTTTATATACTGATTGTCCTGTTTGTTTTATTATCCTGGTAAGTTTTACTTGTGGTGTGTTAACTGGAAATAATTTTCTAAAATTATCAAAGTATATCGAGACAATGCCTTCTTTCGCACCTTTTTTTGATTTCCCACCGTTGTATATTAGGTTGGCTGATTTCTCTGCTCTCAATCCCTTAGCAGAAGATTTTCCAAGAACAAAACATAAAGCGTCCAACACGTTTGATTTTCCAGCACCATTGGGACCAAGAATGACATTGAATGCTTTTCCAAATGGCATTTCTATTTTATTAGCAAAAGACTTAAATCCTTTCATCTCTAGCTTCACTACTCTAGTCATCTGTTGTTGGCCTCTCTATTCATTTTTTTTATCATTCTTCTATATAAATGTTTTTCTATCATAATACTAATTGTAATTGTATTTGTAGTATATCGGTTATTAGCTCGGCTATTTTTCTTAGTGAATATGTCACGATAAGATCATTATTATTTTTTGTGTCAAGTAGACTTTCTCTAATCTTTCTTCTTTTCATAACAAGATTATCTGCTTTGAGTTTGTCAAATTTGTAGAAAACTTCGAAGAAGTCTTTGAACATTTTGTTTACTTCTTCAAATATTTTGATTGTTTTTGGACTTAGTTTTGGTGTTTTTAGGTTTCCGTAGAGTCTGCTGTATTCATCTGCTAAATGTTCTAATAATATTAGTATGTTATAATAAAACTCTGTTTTTTCAAATTCTGGATGTCCTTTTTTGTTAAGCATTCGAAGAGAGTAATAAATATATTTGTTTATTGTAAGATCTCTTTTCCAGAAATCTTTCAAAGGTTCCTGTTTTTTTATTAGTTCCAGTCCCTCTTCTCCGAAAGATATTATCATGTAGAATACTCTTTTTAGTATGTTGTCAAATTCTGAGCTTGTTGTTCCTGAAAGGTCTTTTATCAGGCAGGAGTTTTTTTGTTGTTGTACTATGGCAAATCCTATGTGATGATTAACGCTGTCTTGAATTAATTCCATTGTTTCTTGATTGTTGAAATTTATGTTCACTTCATCATCTCCTCTGATGTAAACTGCGTTGATATAGTTTCTTATCATTGAAAGGCTCAGTCCAGAAACATCTATGGTGGTTTTTTTAGACGAGAAATCATGTCCTGTACTTATCAGAAGGTCTTTGCCAGCATCATCTACTTCTACTTCGTCTCCTGACTCTATTTTGAACTTCTTAGTCCATTTCGTAGGTAGTGAAATGGTCAATGAGGAAGCTCCTTGCTTTATTACCTTCCTTTTCACAGTAGTTCTAAGATTCTAAAGTATATAAATCTTTTCCCCAAATATATAACATATAAAAGAATATACTTAATATATTATATAATGCTAAAGAATATATTTTCTAAAGTGTATCTTATAATTGTGATGATAAAGATGACAAAAAACCTTGAAGAAGTAATTGTTGTTGAATGGGAAGAAAGCGAAAGAGACTGGGGAACAAGACCTGATGGATGCTCTTTACATTTAACAATAGAAGATTCAAAACAATATGTAAAAGAATACTGGGATAGAATGCCTGACGAAGTTCCTGACGAATACTCCAGACCAATAGGTGAACCCTACAAAGAAAAAGTTGATGAAAAACTGTATGAACAAGTCGCAAAAAGCAAACAAGGAATAAGGTTATGGCATGGAAAGATGAGAGAATACAACCTTAACGGAAAATATTGGGTGAATATGAAATGAAAAAAGAACTAGAAGACATAATACTGATAAAACAAGAGTGGGTTGAGCCAGAAGACTATTGGGCTGTGCCTGCTCATAGTTCGTTTCATAAAACAATCGACGACCTCTTCAAATTTCTCAAAAACAGAGGCATAAAAAAAGATGAATTCGGCGAATTAGTTCCATTGGCAGATCCCCTCTATATAAGACCAACAAAAAATAATTATGAGGCGTTTCAAAAAGCCAAATATGATTTTGGAGCAGTACCGGATGAAGAATTTCTAGATTATTATGAAAACGATGACGAAGTACTGTTTCACTACTGCTGTCCAGACGATGTTGTCTTTATCAGACAAGAATGGATGGAAGTAGAAGAGTACACCCACAATCCTGATGGTTACTCATTTCACGAGTCAATAGATGACTTGAAAAAACATATCAAAGAAGTAAGAGAACGTGACACCAGAAGTCATGTTCCGTTTAGTATTCCTGAATTTATAGTGCCTTCAACAGAACATCTTGAAAATTTAAGAAAACCAAGAAGTTATTATAAGTTTGGTAAGTACATTGCAAATTATCGTCCTAAAAAAGATCAAGTTTTGTTCGAATGTTCTGAATCAGTTTATTCTATGTTAGCAAAAGATGAGGAGATAAAAAAATGATTAAAGCAGTAATATTTGATTTATGGAATACGTTGATAGAACCAACAGATGATTATCATACGATGAAAACTATGAAAAAATTGTTTGACATACCTGACAAAGTTTATCATGAAAAAGTCAAGAAAGGACTGATGACAAACAAGCTAGAAACAATGGATGAAATTCTTGGTTATATGAAGAAAGAATTCAACATAAGAGAACCAAGATATGATGATATACAGGAGATAAAAAAAGTTATCAAAAGAGACTCTGAGAAAGTGAGACCTTATTACGATGCTAAAAAAACTTTGCAAGACCTTAAAGCAGCAGGAATAAAAACAGCGCTTATCTCAAACGCCGCAAGCTTTCATAAATCACCATTGTACGATTTCGGACTAGATAAATACTTTGATCATGTAATTTTCTCATGCGACGTTGGCTACTGGAAACCAGACCCTGAAATATACCAACTGGCTCTCAACAAATTAGGAGTGAGTGCTTACAGAACTATAATGACGGGAGACCATGTGAAAAAAGATTATTGGGTGCCTTCAAGGATGGATATCAAAGGAATTCATCTCAACAGGGAACTAACCAAAGAATATAATCACCCAATAAGAGGATACAAAACCGAGATAAAAAGTCTTTATGAGATAATGCCAATCATTGGTGATCTTCAGAAAAAACAACAGGCATTCAGGGAAAAACATCCTGAAAGATATGAGAGTTGGTGTAATTATAAAGGTTATTAAATTGTTTGAACATCATGAGACTTACTCTCACGAATGCCAGAAGAAGTTATTCTCACAAACTCAGCGTTTTTGTGCAAATCTTTAATGTTCTTTGCACCACAGTAGCTTATGCCCGAACGAAGTCCGCCGATTAATTGATTTATTACTTCTTTCGCACTTCCTTTGAACGGAACCATTGCTTCAACGCCTTCAGGAACAACATCGTCCATGTTCATATCTTTACTCTCCTGTTCTCGTTCTTTTCTTCCAAACGCAGCTCCAAAAGAAGCCATTCCTCTGCTGACTTTGTATTTCATACCATTTCTCAGAATGGTTACTCCAGGAGATTCTTCTGTACCTGCAAATATATTTCCACACATCACAGCTGAAGCGCCCGCAGCCAGTGCTTTAGTTAAATCACCGGAATTCTTCACACCACCATCGGCAATTATAGGTATACCGTTCTTCGCGGCCTCTGTAGAACAATCAATTATGGCTGACAACTGAGGAACACCCGCACCGGTCACAATTCTAGTTATGCAGATTGAACCAGGACCAACACCTACTTTTATGGCATCAGCTCCTGCTTTAATTAAATCTCTTGTCCCTTCTTTGGTTGCAACGTTTCCTGCAATTAAATCAACTCGCTTGAATTTTTGCTTTAATTTTTTTATAACATTAATGGCTAAATCTGAATGTCCATGAGCTATATCCAAAACAAGCACATCTACTTCGGCTTTGACCAGTGCCTCAGCCCTATCCATAAAACCAGGTTTCACACCTATGGCTGCTCCAACCATTAATCTTCCTTTTTCATCTTTTAAAGCCTGCGGATGCTCTTTGATTTTTTGCAAGTCTTTGCTGGTTATTAATCCCTGAAGAAGTCCTTTTTTATCAACAATCGGAAGCTTTTCAATTCTGTGCTTATGCATTATTTTCTTTGCTTCATCAAAGCTCACTTTTTTGTTGATTGTAATCATTTTAGCATTTTTAGTCATAACTTCTTCAACCTTTTGATTGTTCTCTGCGAAAACAACATCTTTCCTTGAAAGTATGCCCTCAAGTCTCCCTTTTTCATCAACAACCAATAATCCACCAACAACATATTCTTCCATAAACATTTTTGCTTCCAAAACTGTTTTATTTTTTGGAATAGTATAAGGAGACTCTACGACCATGCTTTCTGAACGCTTAACTTTCACTACTTCTGCAACCTGATCTTCAATGGACAAGAATCGATGTATTATCCCTATGCCTCCAGCTCTGGCCATGGCAATTGCCATACCTGACTCCGTAACAGAATCCATATTCGCACTTACAAGCGGAATATTCATCCTAATGTTTTTTGTGAGCTGAGCACAAGTATTAATTTGCTTTCTGGAATTTACAGAAGATTTTTTTGGAACCAGTAAAACATCATCAAAAGACAAACTTAATTTAATATTATTATTCATTTCTCACCAACAAACAAAGCAATAAACACTTTGTTAATAAACATTTCTATTAAAACTCCCCCAATGATTTTTGGGCTTTAGAGTTATGATATTTTGTCCAAGTACTCCATGATTTTCTCATGTATCGGGAATAGTCTTTATGATTCCAATATTTTTTTATGAAAGCTTGAGTTCTAGGATCAGAAGGATAACCAGAGCCAAAATCAATGCCCATTTTCTTGCTTATGTTGGCTATTTCTTTATCTCTGGTTACTTTAGCAATAACGCTGGCCGCACCAACTATGGTGTGGTTTAAATCAGCTTTATGCTCAACAACAATTTCTACTTTGTTATTCTTAATCCTATTATGAATATACGCACTGTAAGCTTCTAAATTGTTGCTGGGACAATCAAGAATGACTTTATCGGCCTTAACCTTGTTAATTAACTCAATGGCTTTTCTTGCTTCAAGCCAGTTAAGATTATCACTAGGAGAATTAACAGCCTCATCAATCTCTTGAGGAGTCACAACTACAAAAGCAGTCTCACATAGCTCTTCAATAATACCATATAATTGATTTCTTTTATTAATTGATAAAAGTTTAGAATCTTTCACACCAATGGTTTGAAGTTTAAACTCGCTTTCTTTCTTAATAACTGTTATAGCCATTACCATGGGGCCAATAACAGGTCCTCTTCCAGCTTCATCAATTCCCCCAACTAACATGAAATGAGCTAATATAGAATTATATATAAATTTTGTGTAAAAATAAAATTTATGTTCAAAAATCTTTTTTGATTTTTGTTATATAAGTTTTTTGTTTTGAAAGAAAAATAAAAAAAGTAATTAAAAGAAATATATCAAGCTTTAGAAAAAAGTAATCAGTTCTTTTGTTCTGTAAACTTTCACAGATTTTACTTTGTCGAAATCTTTGTCGTCAAACCAAATTCCATCAAAACTTTGTGATAGTGCAAGCGCTACAAAGGGAGTATTTTTTTTATCGTCGATTTCTTCAGAAGCTTTCTTTAGATACAGTTCATATTTTTCTTTAGAAACAACTTGGATATTCTCAAATAATATACTTAGAATTTTATTAAGGTTATTCTTTGATAAACTACTCTTCTTTAATATAAGAGGTTTGTATTTGTTAATTTCTTCAAGGCAAAAATCAGGACAGAAAAAGGAAAATCTGTTGTGAAGTATTAGTCTTCTACAAACACTATCTCGTATTAGCGCTGCAATAATCATATTTGAATCAATTACTAGTTTCATTATAATTCATGTTTTTTTGCAACGCCTTTCTTAACCAGTTCACCTATTTTCTTAGCATCATCTTCAGTTAGTTTACTATCTACCAAGATACTATCCATTAGCTGAAGTTTTCTTGCTTGCTCCCAAAGAGCTCTTCTTGCAACTTCACTCCATTTAATTTCAGCATGTTGTTTAATGATACTGTGTAGTTCATCAGGTATTGCTAAAGTCATATTAGTCATTTAACATCACAATAAGTAAAATGTGTGTACTTACTTATATATTTTGTGATTTTTTGTTAAAAACAAATAAAAAAATAGAGTTTATAAGAATTACTCAGGATTAAACGGAAATTTTACGAAGAAAACGAAAAAAGAAAAAGAAAAAAAAGAAATTAAATTAATTGCCTGCAGGGCCTTTCAAAAACTGGAAGTAGTCTGAATCCGATGACATAACTACTTTAGTTCCTTCTTTGACAGCATCTGTTTTATAGCTTTCCAAGGTTCTCCAAAACTCGTAAAAATCACGATCTTGGTTGTAAGACTTAGCATAAATATTCAAAGCTTCTGCTTCACCTTCTCCTCGAATTTGTTCTGCTTTCATATAGGCTTCTGACAAAATGATGTCTTTGTCTCTGTCAGTTTCTGCTCGAATAACTCTTGCCTGCTCTTCTCCTTCAGAACGATACTGTTTAGCTTCTTTCTGTCTTTCTTTTGTCATTCTTCCATAAACAGATGTCTCATTTTGTTTAGGGAGATCGGCTCTTTTTATTCTGACATCCAGTATTTCCATTCCAAATTCGCTGGCCATTTGATTTGCTGTGTAAGTTATTTCTTCCATTATCAGTTCCCTTCCCTGTTCAATATACTCGACATGTCGCTGTTCAGTTGTCTCAATTGGATTGTTGGATGTTCTAACAATTTCAATTAAATTGTTTCTTCCTGTATGCTCTCTTATGACCGAATAGATAATATCGTCCAATTTTGGTTGAGCACCGTTTTCTGTCTGAACTCTCTGCATAAACAAAAGAGGGTTGTTTATTTTCCACCTGGCATAGTTGTTAATCAAAAGATTTTTTTTATCTTTTGTAACAATATCGCTTGGTGCAGAATCATACTCTAATATTCTGTCATCAAATCTAGTCACAGATTCAATAAATGGAGTTTTCCATTTTAGTCCTGCTCCAACAGTTATCTTATTAACAGATGCTTCACCTGCTAATTTCTGTTTTTCATTCCATTCAACAATTGAATTGTATCTTGTTGAATCAACTTCTCCTGCATTGTCACCTAAAATCATGGTGTTTGGATTTCCAAATTTTCTTGTTACAACCTGTTCTGTTTCACTAACAGTATACAAAGCTGAATTAACAGTTATTGCGGCTGCTGCGACTGTAATTCCTAATAAAGTTGCTATTATTTTATTCATTTGGAACCACCTCCAATGTTTTTATCAATGTCTAAGAATTTCAGAAGACCTTCCTGATTTTCATCAATAATGATGTATTCTAGTTTTGGATTGACTTCTTCCATTGCTTCGATGTACAATCTTGTTTTGGTTACAGATGGTGCTTTTCTGTATTCTGCAAGTATAGCATTAAATTTTGCAACATCTCCCCAAGCTTCGTTTACTCTTTTTGCTTTATCTCCTTGTGCTGCCCTAATGTTTTCTTCTGCTTCTCCTCTTGCTGCAGGAATAACTTCATTTTGATATCCTTTAGCTACGTTTATAATACTGGATTTATCTTCTTTAGCACTAGCAACATCTTTAAACGCGGCTTTTACTTCTTCAGGCGGATTTACATCCTGTAGTTGGATAGCAACTATGTGTATTCCTGATTGATAACTATCCATTATTTCTTGGAGTTTGCTTTTTGTTTTGTCTTGGATTTCTTGTTTTCCTGTTGTCAAAACTTCATCAATACCATTGTCTCCAATGACTTGTCTGTGTGCTGCTTCTGCTGCGTCTCTCAAAGTTCCTTTTTGATCATTAACATTGAACAAGTAGTCCTTTGCATTTTTTATTTTATATTGTACGATGAATTCTGAGTGTACAATATTTTCGTCACCTGTTAACATGTTTGCTTCTTCATTATGTGTGTCATACGTAGCAGGTGGTCCTTGTTTTATTGTTCTAAACCCAACTTCCAGTCTTTTAATTTCTGTTACTTCTGGTTTGTTTTTGCTTTCTATTGGAAATGGTAATTTAAAATGCAGACCCGCTTGTTCAGTTCTGTTATATTTACCAAATCTTTTAATTACTCCTTCTTGCGATTGACTTACAGTATACACTGTTGAAAGAACCATACCTGCTGTAAGTAATCCTGCAACAGCTAATGCTCCTAAGCCAATGTTTTTTTTATTGTATTCCATTTTTTTATTCCCTCCATTAATTCTTTTAAAAAAATAACATCATTTATTGTTGATAATCTCAGATTCCATTTTGTTCAGAGCATTAGATCCAATGTAGATGTTATGTTCTGAGAAATATTGGTTGAGTTTCTTTTCTATACTGTTTAATCGCATATTTTTAACTGTTTTTTCTACTGCTGCACCAATACCAAATCCAATTGCTGCGCCAATAGGACTTCTAGATAATATACCTAATACTACTGTTCCTCCAAGTCCATAAGCAGCCCACATATGTTCGTGGCTTTCATTTATTTGCGCAAGGTCTCTTGTTGTGTTTTCGTATCTTGTAACAACGTTTTCAATGACTTGTTTTTCAGCACTACTATTCTCGCTTAGTTTCTGAAATGTTTGTGTTGTGAACACTTCATTTGTGTCACTGACATATGCTAGTTCTAAGGCGTTGTTTGTTTCTTTTGAGTACATTCGCCAGCTTTTTTCTTTAAGATCCCAAGCGAATCGTTCTTTGTATCCTACTTGTTTTACTCTGCCTACAATATCATCTAATGAATGATTTTCTATTCTCATATCTTCCATTTTATCCACCCTCACTTAATTATTAAAAACACCCAAACTGTTTCTACTTTTATGTAGTAATGAGAGGTTATTTTTAAAGGTATCCTCTAAACTACACAATAACTAGGTGTAATATGAAAATTAGATAAGGTAATGAACTATTAGAAAGTATTTCCAAAAAACTACGTGTTTACCGAATAAAATGTTAGAAAAATAAAGTGAAAATAGCAACAGTTAGCTGTTGAATTTATTTTTGAGAAAAAACAAAAATAAAAAAGAAAAGAAAAAAATTAAAAGTATTGTTTCAAGATGTTTAATTTCTCCTGAGCTTCCGGTGTTTCTTGCTCCATGTAGAAATTATGCATCTCTGCCAATTTACCACTAGCACTTGCTTTGATATCATTTAAGATCTCATTTCTTATGCCTAGTGCATTTGGTATTTTTGACTTGGCTTTATCATGGAAGTCTAAGCAACTATCATAATGTTCTCTGAAAAGCATTCCTTTGTGTTGAGTTCCAATGCCTGCATATTTAGTCATGATTTCATCAGCCGTAGGAACCAGTTTTCTGTAGTCATTAACCACTAACTTTGTTCCTTTGTTTGCTAACTCAACCAATTTACTAACTGCTTTCTTACCAAGAACAAGCGATGCTTCACCTTGATTCTTCAAGAAATCTTTAGTTTTTCCAGAATCATACTCTCCATCTGTGTAAAACTTGTTTTCTACTGCTTTGTATGCAGTTTCAACTGATTTGTATGCGGTTTCTACTTTTCCAGTGATGCTGTCTTTCACATCGGTCGCCATTGATTTATAGCCACCTTTGCCTTGGACTAATTCATGTATTCCCTTGACACTATCAATTCCCTTTTCAACCACATTAGTCGCTTTGCCAAAGAATCCTTTTCTTTCTTTGATTTGTTCTTCTACTGTTGATGCTGCATCGTAAACTGTTTCTTTTCCTTCTTCAAATGCTTCTTTAACTTCATTCCCTATATTTTTCAAATGTTTCCATAAAGTCATTTTTTATCCCTCACTTTGTTTAGTATGGATAAGACCTTCATGTATTAGAAAGTTCTTCTCCAAAATTACTGATTTGCCTCAATATATGCTTATTTTTCATTTCATTCAATAAAAAAAAATTAATTGTTTCTATGACTTGCGTTTTTATTCATACTGTAATTAGTTTTTATGAAAGTCATGACTCCTAAAGATAAATCTCGTGATCCTACTCTCATAAGTCCAGTACTGTTTATCTTGTAACCTTGGTAAAACTCAGTAGCCCCTAACGTAAGTAAACTCAAACCTGCAACAACATTTCCTACAACACCATATTTGCCTTTAAAAAACTGTGTTACACCACTAATCAAAAATCCTACACCTGCAATTCCATAAGCAATAGGTTCTAAGGCCATATCCATCTCTGGAATTCCTTCTATAGGAATATCTCCTGTTGTTAACATTTCTTCTAAAGGAGTTGTTGTTGCACTAAAATATGCATTAGATATCATAGTTGGTGCAAACACCACTGTATCTACAACAGCCATCAATCTTGAACCCATTCTTTGACCTAAAGGTTTCTTTTCTTTGTGTTTAATAACTACTTCAGTGTTTTTATTCTT
>JBDRGV010000040.1:0-2995 GCA_043817405.1 archaeon
TTGATGAAAAGGTTAAAAAAACCGTTGCCAAGAAAGCAGTGTCAAAGAAAACCGTTACAAAGAAAATTGCTAAAGCAACCAAAGCCAAACCCAAAGCAAAATCAGAAACTAAAACAATCAAAAAGGTCAAAAAATGAACATTATAAAATATCCATTATCAACAGAAAAATCACTTAGACTATTGGAATCTGAGAATAAATTAGTATTCATAGTTGAAACGAGATCAAATAAAAAAGAAATCAAAGAAGCCTTAGAAAAACTATTCAACGTAAAAACAAAATCAATTAGAACATTAATAACGCCAGGCGGAAAGAAAAAAGCATATGTCAAGTTTTCAGACGAGACGCCTGCAATTGATTTAGCAACAAAGTTAGGACTGATGTAAAAATGGGTAAAAGAATCATAGCACAAAAAAGAGGAAGCGGAACACCATCATATACTGCTAACACTTTAACATCCGCAGGAATTGCAAAACAAATAGTGCAAAAAAAAGGCATGGTTATAGACATAATTAATTCAACAGGACACTCAGCACCATTACTAAAAATGAAATATGATGATAAAAAAGAAAGTTTAGTAATAGCTGCACAAGGAATTAAAGTCGGAGACATACTTGAGAAAGGAGAAACTGTCGAGTTGAAAGCAGGAAATACACTTCCAGTAAAAAACATTCCAGAAGGAGCAACAATATTTAACATAGAAGCGAGACCAGGGGATGGAGGAAAGTTAGTTAGATCATCAGGAACATCTGCAAAAATTATTTCAGTACTAAGATCAAAAGTCACGATTAAAATGCCATCTGGCAAACAAAAAGAACTACATCCTACATGTTTTGCAACAATAGGAATTGTGGCCGGTTCAGGAAGAACAGACAAACCATTCCTAAAAGCAGGAAACAAATTTAAAGCGATGGCTGCAAAGGGAAGATACTGGCCAAGCGTATCAGGAGCTGCCATGAACGCAGTAGACCACCCATTCGGCGGAGCAAGATCATCAAGAAAAGGAAGACCAACAATAGCTCCAAAGAACGCACCACCCGGAAGAAAAGTTGGAATGATAAGACCAAGACATACAGGAAGGAACAAATAAACAAGGTGAATTAAATGGCAAAAGAATTTTCATACAGAGGGAAAAACCTAGAACAATTAAAGGAGTTATCATTAAAAGAGTTAGCAGAATTATTACCTTCCAGTTCAAGAAGAAAACTCAAAAGAGGATTAACAGAAGAAGAAAAAAAGTTCCTTGCGAAAATAGAGAAGAAAGACAATGTCAAAACACACCTAAGAGACATGCTAGTGCTTCCAATAATGGTTGGAAAAACAATTAAAATTCACAACGGTAAAACTTTTCAAATGATTCCGATCCAAGAAGAAATGATAGGACACATTTTAGGAGAATTCGCGCTTACAAGAAAAAGAACAACACATAGTGCGCCAGGAGTCGGTGCGACGAAATCAAGTTCAAGTGTATCAGTGAGATAATAACATGACTAAACTAAGTTACTCATACAACAACTCGGAAGAAAACATCGCAAAAGCGATTTTAAGAGATGCACCTATATCAACAAAGCAATCCATAGAAATATGTTCAAGACTAAAATACAAAACAGTCGAAGCCGCAAAAAAAATATTACAAAAAGCAATCGAACATGAAACAGCAATTAAATTCACAAGGTTCACAGAAGGTGCAGGTCATAAAACAGGCATTGGTCCAGGAAAATTCCCTGTGAAAACATCAGAACACTTCCTCAAACTATTGGAATCTGCAGAATCAAACGCGCTTGATAAAGGAATGGGAAAAAATCTGAAAATAATTCATTTAGTATCACAAAAAGCTTCAAGCCCATATCATCATGGTAGACAAAGAAGAATTAAAATGAAAAGAACACATGTTGAAGTTGTATTGAAGGAAGTCGGAATTAAAAAATCCACTCAAAAACCAAAAGTCGAAGAGACAAAGGAAATAAAACAAGAACAAAAATCAGTAGAAAAACCTGTTGAAAAAAAAGATGCAGAAGTAAAAATTCCTAAAGTTAAGAAAGTTCAAAAAGAAAACACCAAATCAAAACAAACAGAAAAAAAGAAGGAAGATGAAAAATGATTGAGAGAAAATTTGTAGCAAATAATATGAAAGAATTTCAAATAAAGGAATTCATAAAAGCCAATGTAGGAAGAGTCGGATTAAGCAATGTAAGACTACAAAAAACTCCCCTTGGAGAAAAAATAATCATTTCCGCATCAAGACCAGGATTAGTCGTCGGAAGAGCAGGATCAAACATCAGTAAAATGACAAAGGATTTGAAAAGAGAATTCAAATTAGAAAATCCTCAAATAGAAATTGAAGAAGTAACCGAAACAGGCTCAGATGCAGACATTATAGCAGAACTAATCGCAGGATCATTAGAACGATTTGGATCTGCCAGATTCAAAGGAATAGGACACAAAGCAATGTCAAATGTTATAGACTCAGGCGCTCTAGGTGTAGAAATAATAATATCAGGAAAAATACCCGGATCAAGAGCAAAAGACTGGAGATTCTATAAAGGATACTTGAAAAAATGTGGAGACATATCTGTCGAAGGAGTCCTAAAAGCATACGCAGTAGCCAAATTAAAAACAGGCATTGTAGGAATAAAAGTTAGTATTATGCCAAGCACAATTAAACTTCCAGATAAAATATCGCTGATAGAACAACCCGAAGAAAAAATTGAAGAAATCAGTGGTAATGAAGAGAAAAAAGTGAAAGAGGTAGAAAAATTAGACAAGCAAAAAACAGAAACTAAAATTTCAGAGGAGTCAGTAAAAGTAGTTCAACCTAAAGAAAAAGAAGAGAAATTAGAACAAACACCTGAAGTAGAAAAGAAGGTTGTTGAATTAAAATCTGTTGATGAAAAGGTTAAAAAAACCGTTGCCAAGAAAGCAGTGTCAAAGAAAACCGTTACAAAGAAAATTGCTAAAGCAACCAAAGCCAAACCCAAAGCAAAATCAGAAACTAA